>JAGVUS010000406.1 GCA_019136175.1 Chloroflexota bacterium
CACACGGGAAAAGGACTTCATGCCAAGTCCGTTGGAGGTTGAGAGGGCGCAAGCCGCTCGATGAGGGCTTCCAGTTCCTCAAACCGGATGGGCTTCAAGAGATATTCAACCGCCCCGGCTGCCAGGGCACGCTCCCGCAAGGTCCGGTCGGCATAAGCAGACAGCATAACCACCGGGATGAAGCCCGACATCGGGTTCTCCTTCACCCTGCCAATCCATTCCATGCCGTCCATTTCAAACATCCGGCAGTCCACGATCACCAGGTCGGGTTGTTCCACCACGACCCGTTCCAGGGCGCGATCCGGCGATACGTCTGATGAGGCAATATGACCCATCTGACGGCAGACCTCCTCCATCAACTGGAGGGTGAGGGGATCATCGTCAAGAAAAAAAACTCGCGCCATGGCAGGGAGATGGACAGGGGTTGGAAACTCTCCCAACCCCTGTCATGGTTATCCTGTTAGAAACCGTAAATGTAGCTGTACTTGGACTTGAGATACCGGACGTAAGGATTCGGGTCAATCCCGGTGCCGGTGATCTGGCGGACCAGGTCCTGGGGCTCAAACTTGGATCCGTGCCGGTGCACCTTATCACGCAGCCAGCCAAGCAATGCAGAGAATTCGCCGCGGGCAATCTGCTCATCCAAATCCGGGATGTCCTTGTGGATGCACTCCCAAAGCTGAACGGAAACCAGGTTGCCAAGGGCATAGGTGGGGAAGTAACCGATCATTCCACCAGACCAGTGAACATCCTGCAGAACACCGACCGAATCCTTGGGCGGAACAATGCCCAGGTATTCCTTCATGCGGGTGTTCCAGGCATCGGGCAGGTCCTTCACTTCCAGGCTGCCTTCCATCAAGGCAATTTCCAGTTCCAGCCGCAGCATGATATGCAGATTGTACGTGGCTTCGTCCGCCTCCACGCGGATCAGGGAAGGTTCAACCTTGTTGATGCCCCGGTAGAAGGTCTGCAAATCCACACCTTCCAGCTGAGCCGGGAAGCGTTCCTTAAATAGCGGGAAGAAGAACGTCCAGAAGGGCAGCGACCGCCCCACCAGGTTTTCCCACATGCGGGATTGGGACTCGTGGATCGCCATCGAAGCGCCATCCGCCAGGGGCAGACCAGCAAGGATGGGATCAATGCCCTGCTCATAGAGGGCATGACCGCATTCGTGCATGGTGCTGAAGAGCGCAGAAGCACTCCGCTCCGGGTCAAACCGGGTGGTGATGCGCACATCGCCAATGCCAAAGGACGTGGTGAAGGGATGGGCGGATTTATCTTGACGCCCGCGGTTCCAGTCATACCCAAAACGGGTGATCACATCCACGCCAAAATCCCACTGCCCCTGTTCGGGATAGGTGCGGTGCAGGAAGGCATCGTCCACCTGCGGGCGGGCTGTGATTGCCTGGATGATTTCCACCTGCTGGGGACGCAGCGCGCCAAAGATCGCCTGTACATCCCCTGTTTTGAGACCCGGCTCAAAATCATCCAATAGCGGGTCATAGACATGGTCATAGGGCGCAAAGAAGCTGGCGTACTGGCGGCGGAGTTCCACAATCCGTTCCAGGTAGGGACGGAAGGCGGCAAAATCCGAGGCTGCCCGGGCGCGCGCCCAGGTTTCCTGCGCCAGGGTGGTTACCTGGGCAAATTCTGCCACGTGTTCGGTGGGAACGCGGGTGTTCTTTTTGTAATTCTTGTCCAGCATGCGAACCAGGCAGGCATCATCCGAGTCGGGATCCATCGAAGCCACAATGGGCTTGCAATCCTCAATCAATTGACCCATCTCCGGGCTGGTGAACATGCGGTGGGTCAGGCTGCCCAATACCGCCAGCTGGTTGCCGCGGTCTTCCGCCCCGCCGGACGGCATGTAGGTTTGCTGATCCCAACCCAGCACGGCAGCTGCACGTCCCAGGTAGGTAATCTCTCGAACTTTTTCTTTCAGTTGATCCAGTTTTTCCATTTGTCTTGTCTTTCCAACCAAGAAGGATCAGCAGCGTGAGTATTTACCGCTGCTGTTTTGAACAAAAACCGCCAGCTATGCAACCCGCCAGCGCAGGGCATCGCCGCGCAGTGCTGCCAGGACTTCACTGGCGATATCCTGCGCCGCACGTTCCTGGGCTTCCACCGTCTGGGCGCCGACATGGGGGGTGCAAACCACGCGGGGATGCGCCACCAGCGGGATGAGCCCGGGCGGTTCCGCCATAAAGACATCCAGACCAGCAGCCGCCACCTTGCCGGATTCCAGGGCGGCAAGCAGGGCGGCTTCATCAATCACACCACCGCGCGCCGCGCAGACAAGCCGGACGCCGTCCTTCATCTTCGCAAAGGCATCCGCGTTCAGCAGGCTCCGGCTTTCGCTGGTGAGCGGAATATGCAGGGTAATCATGTCAGCTCGGGCATACAGTTCGTCCAGGGAAACGGGTTCGCCGCCGCGACGGCGGATTTCGTCTGCCGGAATCAACGGGTCATATCCCAGGATTTTCATGCCAAAGGCGGAGGCGCGGGTGCCCACGCTGGCGCCGATTCGTCCGAAACCGATCACACCCAGGGTTTTGCCGTACAGTTCCACGCCTTCCAGTTCCTTCTTGATCCACTGACCGGCTTTCATGGTGGCGTCGGCACGGGGAATTTCCCTCGAAACCGCCAGCATCAAGCCCAGGGTTAGTTCCGCCACGGCAACCGTGGTCGCAATCGGCGAATTGACCACAATGACGTTGTGGGCGCGGGCAGCGTTCAGGTCAATGTTATCCACACCCACCCCGGCGCGACCCACCACCTTCAGGCGGTCTCCGGCGGCTTCAAATACTGCCGGAACAACCTTGGTGCGCCCACGGACAATCAGGGCATCGTATTCCTTTGCCACCACCAGCAATTCCTCTGCTGTAATTTTTGGCTGGTTGACGACTTCCGCAGCCTGGCGAAGCAGTTCCTGCCCATTTTGTTCCAGACCATCGGTCAGCAAAATTTTCCAAGCGCTCATACCACATTCTCCTTTTTAAGTTATGGTGATCATTCTACGGACTGCGTCCGATGATGATTGTACCTTAATTGGCGATGGTTTGCTGCTGCTGCTTTTCCATGTTTGGTGGTGACAAAGTACCCATCTTTG
>JAGVUS010000266.1 GCA_019136175.1 Chloroflexota bacterium
GTAATGAAAAAAGCCATGAATTGTGGATTGTAATCACTGCCAACAAAGGAGCGGTCTTGTTTTCCCCCGGTTTTCAAATCCCGCTCACGGTCCCGCAAGTCATTCCACGAATACTTTGCCTGCTGGATGATTAATTCCTGGATGAGGTACCAGCATACAGCAAAGGCAAAAATCATCCAGACTGGCAGGCTGGACCCGGGCGGCTGGTTTGTGAACAGGTCATGAATCCGGGGGTGAAAATAGGTCAGTCCGCTTGTCCAGATGGAAGCCAGCACCCCAAACAGGAACAACCAGGATTTGGAGATGAAATCACTCGCCCGCGGGAACAAAAGGGAAACTTTTTTTACAGTCCTGGCAGGTTTTTGCCTGGTGCTGATCTCGCCGCTTTCCCCGGATTCCAGGATGCGGTCATACATTTTGGGTAAATCCACCAGCATGCTGTAAATTGCCAGTAAGGCAATCAACATTGCAATGATGATCAATAACCCAAATATAAATCCAAACAGGTGGTCTTCGTGATAAATGCGCGCAACGAACGAGATATTCAGGACGATAATCAGCCCAATCACCATGATGAATAATGTATAAACCAGGTTTTTGTAATAACTGCTCTTGCGCAGGGACTGGAACCGCGCAGCGGCAGAATCGCGGTGGAAATACAGGTCGGTTGGAGGCTGCCCCGTCATTTTGATAATTCGAGCGCTCACAAGGCGGGTTTGCAGGGAAAATGTGGACCAGCGGACAAACAGGTGCAGGATGATCCCGCCAATCACCATGGCAGTGACAGGAAACAGCGCCAGCAGGTGGATATCAGAAATTTTCCGATTCAGGTCTGTGCCTAAAACTGCCGCAATCGCCGTGATCAGGATGGTGATCATGGATGTCAACTGTGCAGTGGAATTGTCAATTTGCTGGTAGAGGTTGTTGTATTCTGCAAGCAGGATATCCAGGGTGGATTGCTCAATATGGACATGCAGATTGCTGGGTTCGTTGTTGTTCATCTTGCGTTCATTCCTTTGGCTTTCCCATTGCTTCCGCCGGGCGGTGCGGCAATACACAATATTATAGCCCATTGGTGAATCTGCCCGGGCTGCAAGCAGAAAAGCAAACCGGCACGGGAAAACCGTGCCGGTTCAGTTTCCATCTTCGTCTCAGTCCATCAGCGCTGCGCGGCGCTGGGCGGAAATTACCAGCAAGAGAATCAGACCAACCAGGATCACTCCACCAAGAATGCCAACGGTCAGCCAGTTGGGCATCCTGGAATGGGCGCTCATGGTAAATCCCCTGGTCAATTCATTCCCTGCAAGCGTCCAGGTGGCGGTTGCCCCCCGATGCTCGGGCGCAGTAGTTTCCACAATGGTGCCCGGCATTTTTACACTCATCTGCACCTGGAGTGCCTGGGCTGGCAGTCTGCCCGCCCCTTCCAGCCATTTGAGAATGTCCTCCCCTTTTTGGGTGATGAGCTGAACAATTTCTCCCAGACAGCCGATTGGGTCGCTCAGGCATTCCGTCAGGGACGCCATGTCAACCGCATCCAGCGGAAAGGCTTCCGCAGCGATGACCTCTTCTTCGTAATAGTAATCAATCCACAGGAAATGCTTTTCCTCGATGAATCTTGTCTCTGTTAAAGACCACTGGGCACCTGCCACGGTGGGGGAAGTGCCTTCCACGCGGATGATATTGCTGCGTTCCGTGTTGGATTCTTCCCGCTGCCAGCCTTCGCCATCTGGCAGAATACCTGCATACAGGGTTCCTGCCGGAATCAACAAGCCGGTTTCCAGGACAAATGTGCGCTCAATTGCACCCGGCTGGAAGGTGGATTCCACCCGCAGGTCTCCCAGGCGCAGAAATTTATCCGCTGCATCGGTTCCGGCATACTTGGCTGCCTGGAGGTATGCCTCGGTGGGATTGTTGGCGCCGGTGAATACGGTGCCGCGCGGGATGGCAGTGCTGGCAGGGTTCACCACTTCCACCTGGATTGCCAGGGGATATTTCCCTCCCGCAACCGGTGCAGCGATCACCTGGAAAACACTGTCCACGTGCAGGTCATCCTGGTATTTGCGGTCAGCCACCAGGTCCACGCGCACCAGGCTGGGCTGGCTGGAAGGACCGATCCCGGTCACCCTGCCAATTTCCAATCCGTTCCAATACAGCGGGCTGCCCTGGGTGAGACCCTTGATGTCCTTGAAATCAACCGAAAATGCCAATCCGCGCCCAAGAACAAAAACATACAACAATACTGCTGCAATTACCAGCAGGATCAAAATGGCAGGGATGGTGATTCTCCGGTTCTGATACCAGGGGGTGTATTCATCGGTGTCTGAGAACATGGAATTACCTCTTTCTTCTTGGTTTAATTTCATCAATAACGGGATGGAACTACTCCCCGGTTGGGGTGTCTGTCCCGGTTGGTGGTTGGGGATCATCCGGTGTGTCATTGGGGGGCGGGTTTTGCTGGAAGCGGATCTGGGCATCCAGCAGGCGGGATTTGACGTGGCTGGCGGTCAGAAATTCATCCAGGCTGATCACCCGGTTGCCAAGTTTCACTTCACCGGTTGTGATGAAATGAATCACGCTCTGAACGCCGCCCTCCGGTTGATCTTCCAGCCACTTGATGGCAACAAAACCCTCTCCATAGGAATCGTAATGCCGGAACACGATTGAATCCACGTTTTGGCGAAAACCATAATGATCCAGGATTTTGAATTCAACCCATTGGGCAAAGCCTTCAACAAACAACCTTCCGCCGAAGAAGGGAATCACCTGTTCATCCCGCAGGGTGGGAGCCATTCCCTGGGGAACCCCGCAGTGTTGCCAGTTATGGGCATATTCATGTGCCAGGGTGGCAATCATGTCCTGTTGTTTTTGGACGGCAATTGTAACCAGGTTCTGGTCTGGTGCATAAAATCCCAGCAGGTTTAATTTACCGTTTTCAGAAAGGTCGGCAACGATTAAATCGGCTGGTTGACCAATGACCATTCCTAGACGGTGGGGAAAGATTTGTTCCACGATCATCCAGCGGTGGAAATCCAGGTTTTCGGCAAGGTCAATGCCTTTCAGGCGGTGATCCACGCTGGCTTCGAAGTTCTTGCCCAGCATGGCACCAAGTTTATCCAACCCACCATTCAACTCCATCGAGGAGCAGTCGGGAAGCTTGACGCATCCGCGGCAGCCTTCCGTGCAGGGGCATTGCACCAGCACATCATATGCCCATTCCAGCACTTTCTTGAGGTTATTCTCCAGCCACTCGGTGATGCCGTTGCCGCCGGGAACATTCTCATATACAACCACGGCGGGGTGATCTTCCAGCCAGCTGCATTTCTGCAGTTCCGTGACACCAATTTCCTCCGGCGGATTATCTAAGAAGAAGGGCAGAACCACTTTTAACAGGTGCCCGATGGTATGGATGGCTTCAGGGGACATGTCTGCCCCAAAGCTGAGTGCCAGAGCAACCGTGTCAAAGCTCTTGTTGTCTGCCAGGGCAACTGACGACGGATCCAGTTCCTGTTCATCACTTTGCTCAAACCCGAAATTATCATACCGCCTGTACCCGGCAAGTGTGGCAGTCAGGTGCACCGGCAGGACCCGGGAGAGCATCTCCCTCCGGCACAGGGGGTCGAGACGGCGCTTGGAGGGTTTGACTTTCGCGGGCTTTAATTTCTGCCACGCGGTAACGTTTGCCGCGGATGACCATTACGGCGCCCAGGTGAATTTGCTGGCGTACAATATACCGGTCCAGCAAAGTCAGGACAATTTCCGGGCGGCTGCGTTCCACCACCAACCAGGGATCCTCCCCAAGTGACTTCAGATCTGTATTGAGTACCTGGTTTGCCCGGGGAGTGTACAACGCATCCGTCACAATTTGATTGGTCTCCGTGTCCAGGCGTTGACGATCCTCGCGATCCAGTTTGCTGTTGTACACCAGGTTTTGCAGC
>JAGVUS010000090.1 GCA_019136175.1 Chloroflexota bacterium
TTTACCGCCAGGAAGCCACCCGCATCCGCATTGAACAAGGAAAGCCGGTTGCAGTGGAAACAGGGAAAGGCAATGACTACCCGGCAAACCTGGTCATTTCCAATCTAACCCCCTGGAATACAGCAGACCTGCTCGATTCCCCCCCTTCCAGGCTGCCGAACTTCCCGGCAGATGGCTGGGGCGCATTCATGATGTACGTTGGAATGACAGGCAACATCCTGCCGGAGGATTTTCCATTACACCACCAGGTTGTTCTTCGAAGACCGTTTGGCGAGGGAAACACCATCTTTGCATCTTTCAGTCCAGCATGGGACCCCAACCGTGCTCCTGCTGGGCACCGCGCGCTGACAATCAGCACCCACACCAGGCTGAAGCCTTGGTGGCAGGCATCCGGGGATGACCGCAAAGTCTATGAATCCATGAAAGCAGCCCTGGCGGAATCCGTACTGGATGCGGCAGAGAAAATTGTGCCCGGCTTGCGGAATGCAACCCAAGTTATGATGACGGGAACGCCTGTCACATTTCACCGTTACACCCGCCGGAAACTGGGGTGGGTGGGAGGTTTTCCCCAAACAAGCCTGGTCCGCCCCGTTGGTGCCCGGTTTCAACCCGGCATCTGGTTGGTGGGAGATTCTGTTTTTCCGGGGCAATCCATTGCATCCGTTGCCCTGGGCGGCTTGCGAGTGGCAAAACAGGTGATCCGCGAAGCCTGAGCATTGAATTAATTGGATGACGAAAACTGTCGGGCATACAACTGGGAATACAAACCACCCCGGTCGATTAAATCCCCATGGCTGCCCTGTTCCACAATCGAACCATGATCCAGTACATAAATCCAATCTGCATTTCGCACCGTGCTGAGACGATGAGCAATCACAATGGCAGTCCGTCCCTGCAGAAGGTGTTCCAGCGCCTGCTGGATGTATACCTCGGTAACTGTGTCAATATTTGCAGTTGCTTCATCCAGGATCAAAATGCGCGGCTTCGTGAGGATTGCCCTGGCAATGCTGATTAACTGGCGCTGACCGACCGATAAATTAACCCCGCCTTCCTGGATGCGGGTTTCATACCCATCCGGGTACGCCATGATGAAATCGTGTGCGTTTGCCTGTCGGGCTGCCTCCTCCACCTCCTCCCGGGTTGCATCCGGTTTCCCATAGAGGATGTTTTCCTCAATGGACCGGGAAAACAGGAATGGTTCCTGTGAAACAACACACACCTGGCGGCGCAAGGAATCCAGTGTCACCCCCCGGATATCCATATCATCAATCCGGATTGAACCGGATTGGATATCATAAAACCGGGTGACCAGGTTGGCGATGGATGTTTTCCCCGCCCCTGTTGGTCCCACCAACGCAACCGTTTGCCCGGGTTGAATGACAAAGCTGACATCGTTAATGACAATGGGAGCATCCGGGTTGTAACGAAACACAACGTGATCAAACTCCACCCTGCCTGCCGCCGGGGGCATTTCCACGGCTCCCGGCGCATCTGTAATTTCCAGCGGGGTATCCAGCAGCCTTACAACCTGCTCGCCGCCAGCCATTGCCGATTGAAAGGTTGTGAACAACCGGCTGACTTCCAGGATGGGCTGGAAAAAGCGAGTAACATAGGAAAGAAACGCCACCATCACACCAATTGTGACAGTTCCGCCAATGACATACCGACCACCAAACCACAGGACAATGGCGGTTGCCACCATGCCCAGGATTTCAATTGTCGGCAGAAAGATAAACGATAATGACATGGCTTTAATGTACGCTTCGCGGTTTTCCAGGTTTACACGCTCAAACCGTTCCTGTGATGCTTTTTCCTGAGCAAACGCCTGGATGGCGCGCATCCCGCTGATATCTTCCGCCAGGTCGCCCACAACAGCCGCAATCTTGGAACGCGTCTCCCGGAATGCAGACCGGGCATGGTGGGAGAAAATCCATGTTGCCAGGAACACCAACGGCAAGACAATAAATGTCAACAATGCCAGGCGCGGGCTCATCGTCAGCATGATGATGATGATTCCAACAAGGACGATCACATCGCCGATCAGGGTAATCACCCCCTGGGAGAGAAGTTCATTGATTTCCGCCACATCGTTCATCACCCGGGATACGGTTACACCAACAATATGACGATCATGGTAACCCAGATGAAGACGCTGCAAATGGCGGAACAGGTCCTCCCGCAGTTTTGCCAGCACGTTTTGACCCACCCAGGAAAGCAGGTACCGTTGACCGGCGCTGACTGCAAACAAAGCCACGAAAGCAACTGTCAATACCAGGGCAATTCTCCACAAGCCGTCCATGTCCCCTGGTTCAATATACTGATCAATTGCCACCTTGGTCAGGTACGGGGCAAGCAAAGTCAGCCCGGACTCGCCCAACGTAAGAACAAAGGCAACTGCCATTTTCCACCCATGCGGGCGAAGGTACGCCAGCAGCCGCCGGATGACCCTGGGATTAAATTTTGCAGTGTCTTCGCGGTTGGCACTGCCGTAACGATCCAGTGCATCGCGGGGACCCATGCCCGATGTGATTCCGCCAATGGAAAAGCTCATGCGGTTGTCTCCTGCCGCTTCAGTTGGCGATTGTAGATTTCCACGTACAGGCGTGAAGAAGTTAATAATGTTTCATGGGTTCCCATCGCCTGGATGCGCCCTTTGTCCATGACAATGATTTGATCAGCGTTGCGTACTGTGCTTAACCGGTGGGCAATCACAAAAGTGGTTCTTCCGCGGACCAGGTTTTGAAATGCCAGTTGAATCAGGTGCTCCGTCTCAGCGTCCACCGAAGCAGTGGCATCATCCAGGATGAGGATTCGTGGGTCCATTAGCAGTGCCCGGGCAATAGCCAGGCGTTGTCTTTGCCCGCCGGAGAGGGTGACCCCGCGTTCGCCAACCCGGGTATCGTACCCCTGCGCGCTTTGGATGATAAATTCATGCGCTTGGGCTGCACGGGCTGCACGAATGATCTCCTCCTCACTGGCTTGTTCATTCCCAAATGTTATGTTTTCCCGGATGGTTCCGGCAAACAGGGTGGTATCCTGCATCACAATTCCAATTTGGCTGCGAAGTGAATGCAGGGTCACCTTGCGGACATCCGTGCCATCCACCAGCACCCTGCCTTCAGATGGATCGTAAAATCTTGGCACAAGGCTGATGATGGTGGATTTCCCTGATCCGGTGGACCCCAGCAGGGCAATGGTTTGACCTGCTTCAACCCGGAAGTTGATATCATTCAACACCTTTTTTCTGCCGTAGCTGAAGGACACATGCTCAAATTCCACCCGACCCTGGATTTGACCAATGGATACAGCCCCGGGTTCATCCCGGACTTCGGAAACGGTATCCAGGATGTCAAAGATGCGCTCAGCAGCAGAACCGGCAATTGCCACTGCCGGGATAATCATTCCCAGCCGCCGCACCGGTTCAATCAACTGACCCACATAGGTGATGAATGCAATAATCTCACCAATTGTGATCTGTCCCTGAACAACCTGCCTGCCTCCATACAGGATGATGGCGACGTAACCCAGATTGGCAATCAGGAAGAGAAGGGGAAGGTTCACCGCCTGCATCTGCGCCGAACGGGCGGAGAGATCAAACCAGCGTGCGTTCTCCCTGCCAAAGCGTTCAATCTCGGCATCCTCCTGGACGTAAGCTTTTACCTCCCGGGTGCCGCGCAGGTTTTGCTCCACAGCAGTGGTCAGCACAGCCAGTTGTTTTTGGACAAGCTGAGACAGGGGGCGGAATCGCGAGCCAAAATAAAGAGCGCGGTACACAAGCAGGGGCATGGTTGCCAGAACCAGCAGAGCCAGGCGATAATCCATCACCAGCATGACAATTGCCGTGACAACCAGAAGCAGCGCACCTTCCAATATCCGGACTGTTGCCCGCCCGGTGAGAAACCGGATCCGCTCTACGTCCTGCACCGCCCGCGAAAGGAGTTCCCCGGCTTCCGATTGATCATGAAATGAAAACGACAGGGAGGTTAATTTTTTCTGGATTTCATTCCGTAAATCAAAGGCAACATTCTGCGAAGCCACTTCGCTCATCGTACCCTGGTAATAATTCAATACACCCTTCAATACCGTCAACCCCAGCAGTACAAGAACCGACCAGGTCAATACCTGCGGCTGATTGCCCTTGACGCCGGTATCAATAATCCAGCCCAAAAATTGCGGGATCATTGTGTTTAACCCCAGGATGGCAAATAAGGAAGCATAGGCAATCAGGGTTTGCTTCCAGTATGGACGCAAATAGCCATACACTCTCCACAACAACTTTAAAAGCGGAGTTTCCGTTCGGGGTATGGATGGAAGTGCCTGGGCTTTATGTGCAGTCATTTCGCTCAATCGTTAGATAATTATCTCACTCAATTGTCCATTCTAAAAGGAAATAAATCACAAAAAGATGGGGACATTCTGTTCCTATTCCACAGCGAGGGAAACGGAATCCCCCATCCATACCGGACAGATCTCCAGGGAAGGGGCGAGTTGTTTCAAATGCTCCCGAACCATGTCCACATGACGCACATCCCAAAAGTCATTGGCATCCCGTCCCCACTCTTCCAAATGTGCAAGGATCACTTTCTTCGCCTCGAACGATGAGAGAAAACGGCAGAATGGATCCAGTAGAGCGGGCGATTCCACCAGAGCCTGACTGCGTCCCAGCCAAAGGTGGGCAAATAAACCATCAACTCCATCAAACAAAGAAAGAAGGGGGGTGTCATACCGGCGGGTATCACCGGGAAAGAGCCACCGGTGCCCATTCAACTCAATCCAATACCCCATCGACGGCACACCGTAATGCTTGCCTTTTGGTTCGGAATGAAGATGCAAGCCGGGAAAGGGGATCACCCGGATTCCTTGAATGGTGATTTCCTGAAACGCTTCTGCAATGAGGATTCTTCCAGCCGGAATGCCCGTTTCTTTCAAATCCGGCACCAGGTCCATTGGCACAATCCACTGGATGGGATGGTCCTGCAGCTGCCGGATCAGGTTCAGGTCCAGGTGATCCTCGTGACGATGGGTGAGGATGACAAAAGACAAATCCGCCAAATCTACAGAGATATTCACATACGGGCTTTCCGGAACACGCTGCCGGAGTGTAAGCGGGTCCATTGCCCAGAGAATGGTATTTGTTCGAAACAGGTAGCTGGCTGAGTACATTAACCAGGCACGGCAACCATCACCGGAGGATTTCCATTCCCTGACCATCTTGTTCCAAATATCAGGGTACTTGCGGATGATGGTTTGTCGTTTTTCAAGAATGGCGGATTGTTGCTTTTCAAATGCTGGCATGCTTGTAATGTGTTTGAATGAATTCCTCCACCTCACCCGGGGAACGGTCAAACGGTCCCTGTTTTTCCATTTTTAAGCTGGTGACCGCAGCCGCCCACATGCCAGCCTCCGCCGGGTCCTTGCCCAGCCGCATGGCAACATACGTTCCAATGCAGGTATCCCCTCGACCACTGCGACCATTCAACTGCCTTGGATAAAAACCATATTCAAATTCCTGTCCATCCGCCCAGATCAGAACACCATCTTGATGAGTTAAAACAATTTCCCGGGGTCCAAGGTTGGCGTAAAACCGGGCGGCTCGATGGATGTCCGTTTCTCCTGTGAGAAACCCGGCTTCCACCATGTCACTTTTAAGGATATCAAGGTGAGCAAGGGTCAATTCCATTTCCCCCCAAGGTTCATATACCAATTCCTCTCCCCGTAAAACACGGACAAATCCCTGCATATCCGCAGCAACTTGCATCTTTTTCGCCTTGAGCGATAGAATCACATCCAAACCCACTTCGCCCCGCAGGCTGGATCCAATCACGGCGGCTTTGGCATCCAGCAATTGGACTTCATCTGGTGTGATTGTACCAGCCGTGCTCCTGACAGATAGATTTCGGATATCCGGGTTGGCAGTTGGGTACTCAAGCACCATCAATGTGGACTGGGGGGAATAAGTTACAAAAACATCAACTCCTGCCTGGTTTAAACCGTCCACAACATGCTGATCCTCCCGCGCAAGCCGGGTGACAACCGCAGGCTGCACACCCAGGCAAGCCACTGCCCGGGCAGCATAGTTGACAGCCCCGCCATCCACGTTCCTCGTTTCCCGGGGCGTGATGATGGTATCCTTGGTGTAGTTTCCGATATAAAGCACATCATATACTTTTTTGTTCATCAATGCTTCCTGCCTTGTTTCAATCAGATCATCCTACAAAAAGATTAATTATCCAGTACACGCCTGCTCCAAGCAGGGCAGTGGAAGGAATGGTAAATATCCAGGCAAAGGCAATTTCCCCTGCCACACCCCAGCGCACCTTGCTCATCCGTTCCGCGGCACCCACGCCCATAATGGCTGTGCTGACCACCTGGGTTGTACTCACCGGTCCCCCCACCAAAGAGGCAGCCAGGATGACAGCCGCAGAAGTCAATTGGGAAGCAAAGCCATGCACCGGGTAAATTTTGTAAAACTTGGAGCCAAGGGTGCGAATTAACTGCCAGCTCCCTACCGAGGTTCCCAATGCAATGGCAGCTGCACAAACCACCACCACCCAGAAAGGCACCTGGAAGGATGGAATCCTTCCGCTGATGAGCAATCCAAGGGTAATGATTCCCATTGTCTTTTGGGCATCATTGGTTCCGTGGCTCAGCGCCAGACCCAGCGATGTGATAATCTGAAGCCGTTTAAACAAGCCGTTCACCCGGGGGGACGCCCGCCAGGACAACAGGTAGATCAGGTTGGCAATCAGGATGCCAGCAAGAAATCCAATCACCGGGGAGGCAAATAAACTGATAAGAACCTTCAGAACACCGGACGCCTGGATGGCACGAAATCCTGCTCCCACACCAACCGAGCCAATCAAGCCGCCTATCAATGCATGGGAGGAGCTTGATGGAATCCCCAACATCCTGGTCAAAATATTCCATGCAATGGCGCTGACCAATGCTGAAATGATGGCAATCATATTAAGATGCTCGGATGCAACAATCTCATGCCCGATGGTATTTGCCACGGCAACGCCAAAGATGAAAGGGCCGGAAAATTCCGCAATGGCTGTCATTGCCAGGGCAACACGGGGGCGGATGGCGCGCGAGGAGATCATGGTTGCCACGATATTACTGGAATCATTCACCCCATTAAGAAAGTCAAATACGATTGCCAATGCAATCAGGACAATTAAGGAGATTGGCATCATTCCCGCCTAGGTGGTCTTCACAATAATATCAGCCAGCACATTCGCAGCTTCATCCCCGCGGTCAGCTGCATTGCTCAGGTGGCGGTACACCTCCCGCAGCTTCATTACGTTCACCAATTGTTTAATACTATCAATCTCCTGGAACATGTCGGCAAGCGCTTCACGGTATACCTTTTCCACTTTATTTTCCAATGCCTTGGCGCGTTGGGCATGCTCGGAAGCCACGCCCGGGTGATCCTGCAGCCGTTCAATTGCCATCATCAACTCAAAAGTTGCATCCCTTAAAAGGGAACACATTCGGACCATATATTCAGTCGGCTTCACCTTCAGGATGACAATTTCCGTCATGGTGCTGTAAGCATAATCCAGCACATCATCAATGGCACGGGAGAGCGCAAAAATATCCTCCCGGTCAAACGGTGTGATGAAAGTGCGGTTGAGTTCATCAATCAGGATCCGGCGGGCTTCATCCGCCTCTTTTTCCGTGGATGTTAACTGGTCGGCAAGTGCCTGGTCTGGCTTTGTGAGGTAAGCTTTCAGCACATCCATCCCATCCAACGCCAATGCTGCCTGTTGATGGAGCAGTGTGATGAACACATTGCGCCGTTTTTTGAATATTTTTAACATGTACTCTCCTCCACCAAAATATTAATCGATTGAACACATCCTGCCTGGCACAAGGTCTCCATACCCTGTTTAAGTTGAAAGATGCTCAAACGGGGTGATACTTCCAGCGTCCGGAGCGCAGTATCCGGAAGATAAGCGGCAATCATCCTGAAGTCCACCTCACCTACGCCAGGCATCTGGTGATCGCGTATCCCGCGCACATCGTGTAAGTGACATCCTATGATGCGTCTGGAATATCGAAGAAGCCAGTCCTTGTGATTGCATAAACCAAGCGCATCCAGCGTCTGGGCGTGACCACAATCATATTGAAACCCCCACCAGTCTTCATCACAGATATCCAGCAACACCTGCATCTCCTCCAGAAGGGGGATGTCGTAGTAATGATATCGATTTTCCAACCCAACTTCGATTCCTGTTGGTCGGGCAAAATTGACAATCTCCACCAGGCTTTTTTGAACCTGATCAAAATGAGCAGGAGCATGCAGGTTTCGATGAGCAATCAGGTCGTTCCGAACAGCTTCATATTCCTGTGTTCCTTTTAACCCTTTTTCAAATAATTCCCGCAACCGGTTTTCCCGGGACCAATCACACATGATCATTCCAGGATGCAGAACCACCGATCGGGCACCCAGTTCACAGGCAACCTCAATGGTCCGTTTTGCAAGATCCACACCCTTCCTGCGGCAATTTTCATCCAGGGAGGAGATCATATAATCATTTTGCTTCAAATCATCATTCAGATAAATTGCCGGACATGGATCATGCACCGTGGATATGTAATACAAGTTCCGATCCCACTGGGAATATAATTCCGGGGTAACCTGGTGATTTAATTCAAACCGTGCAAATCCAGCCTGGCGGGCAGTGACAAATGTCTGATTAAATGGCATTTTTTGACCAACAGACCACATCGTGGACATGGCTGCATCATATAGAACAGAGGAATCAGGATACGGATTCTGTTCATTGATCGATGAATGCCTGATAGCAGGGTAGATTTTCAACAATTCGCTCAGGGAATGAATGGTGTAATCCGGCTGCATGGCTGGGGTTGGTACCTCCAGCAGACCCTCATCGACATCTGCTTCAGCGTGACCGGATCCGTTGTGTGAAATCATAACAACCTCACCAAATCCCGCCTGCCGGGCGCCAACCACATCCCGCGATGGGCGGTCGCCGACATAGGCACAATGATGGGCAGGAATGCCAATTGCCCTGGATGCTTCCAGGAAAATGGACGGATGAGGTTTGCGCCTGCCATATACGGTTGAAAGGAGGGTCACTGAAAAGAGCCGGGAAATTCCATGTTCTTCCAGCATCCGGGGTGCTTCCAACGACGAAGTGGTATTGCTGATCACCCCCAGCACATATCCCCTGGTTGCCAGTTCGCGGATGGTTTCCACTGCATCCGGCAGGATATTTTTCAAGCGGGAATCGCGCCACATCTGGTTAATTTTGATTGCATTTTCTCGAATAAACTCAACCGGCTTATCGGGGAGGAGAAATTGGGACCACAAATCCGCCTCAGTGAGTTCCAACAGGGATTTCTGGCACCATTTGCGATAACGGGATTCACCTTTTTGGATTTTCTCAATGAAGACAGCGGGGTCTCCATCCTCGCCAAGAAAATCCATCAACCCCCGGATGGTCGAGTAGTCACGCTGATCTTTGGTGATATTGGCGCGTAAGGTTCCGCCGACATCAAACAGAATGGCTTGAATGGATATCATGATGCTTCTGTCTCACGAGTCAATTTTGGATGCATGACAAGCAGGGGGACGGATAAAAGGTCATGGAAATGATTAATAAACACATCTGCAGCCGCACCCGCCTCAAAATTTAAGGCGATTGTTTTCATACCAACAGCATGTGCTCCATCCAGTTCGGTTTTCTTATGCCCAATGAATACCGCCTGCTCCGGTGCAACCCCCAATTGTTGCAGCGCTGCCCGGTAAATATTTGGATCCGGTTTCCGCACACCCACTTCCTGCGAAGAAATGATGGAGTCCCATACATGCCCGATTCCTGCTTTTTCAAACCAGCTCAACTTTGTGGAGATGGAGTTGGCTGTATCGGTAATGATTCCCAACAAGAAACCTTGCTGTTTAAGTATCTCAAGTGTTTCACGCACTCCTTCAAAGAAGACAACCCCATTGTCATCTTCCTCCAACATTTTCCTGCCGTTTTCCCGCAGAGCCTCGTCCGTTATTCCATAAAGCTCAAGAATGGATTCGCGAAAAACCTCCTGGCTGATCTGTCCACGGTAACACATTTGAACCAGCTCATCCTGCTTCTCCTGCAATCCATCGGGAGATTCAATCCCGTGGCTGTGCACAAACTCATCAAACCTGCTCCCCTTTTGAGGACGGTGATAGAGAATATCCCCTGCATCAAATATCAACGCCTGGACTGGTTGGTTTGCACGCGGGAAGGAACGGCTCATTTCCTCCTGCAAGGGAGCCAGAATTTCTGTCATCGAATTCACCACGGCATCCGGTGTTGCCCCACATTCCAGTTCGCCATGCTCATAGTCGTGAATAATCTGTATTGCCAACCGAAATCCAGCCTTCCTTGCCCCAACAATATCCCGGTTGATTCGATCTCCAATATATGCACATTGGCTTGCGGGAACATTCATCAGCCGTGCCGCGTAATGAAAAATGGCAGGGTCGGGTTTGCGCCGCCCGTACTCACTGGACATAATAATTGGATCAAAATATTCATCTATCCGGTATTGCTTTAAATTAGTCGGAACCTGACCCCGGCTGTTGACATTGCTGATCAAACCAATTTTCAGCCCCATCCGCCTGAGTTCCTCAAGAACCGCGGGAATTTCCGGGCGCATTTTTCTTTCATAATAACTTAGTTCCACATACGTGGCAAGCTGCTCCGCCACACTTTCCAGCCTGGTTCGATCCACATTAAAATCCCTCAGCACATAATCACTCCACACCTGCACGGGAGAAAGTTCCACCAGGCTGTCAATACACGAGTCGTGATATTGTTTCAATCCCTGCGTAACAACTGTATATAATGCAACATCAGAGAGATTAAGTTCTATTCCAACAGATTGCAAAATCTTCTGAATACCTGCGGTTGCCCGAATGCGCAATTCCGGGGTAAACCCAAAGGTTTCAATGGTTCCACCCATATCAAAAAAGACAGCTCTAATCATTCCGCCAAGGCTCCCCGGTTCTTGTTGATAATTCACTGCCCCTGAAAACAATTCACCCGGGCAGGAGAGGATAATCAATTTTCTGCAGAATAATCCCTGGATCCCGGACACAAGCAGCAACGCGCCCGTGTCCGGGATGCATCCAAGAAACAGCCGGTTAGGGCTATTTCCCCAGGTTGATCAAATAGAAATCACGCGCCTGGACAATGTTGTCATAGACATAGCCATCATCAAACGCCCAGGTGATTTTGTTGATCTCATCAAACGATAATGCGCCTTCAGGAGCGGGGATATCCGTGCGGGGCAGGTAGTTGCCAATTTTCAACCATGGATCAGCACCTTCCGGTGTAGTCATAAACTGGATGAAGAGTTTGGCAGCATTGGGATGCGGCGCCTGGTTCAGAATTCCAAGGTAAGCCTGTGTTTGGACACCAACCACCGGTTTCAGATCCCAACAGGGTTCAAAGGCAAGCGCGCCATCCAAAACATCCGGATAATTGGAATATGACGTGAATCCAAGCAGGTTATCCGTCATGCCCGGGGTTGCAAAGGCAGAATCCACCTCGTCTCCACCGGGTTCGGGGATGGGGTTGTTCTGTGCAAAGCGTTTGAGCCACAGCCATCCGGCATCCGGTGTATCTGCATCCAGGACAGGGTCGGTACCATATAATTCTTTATATGCTGCCGTCATTTCATCCTTCTTGGATGCAATGGTCATCAAAATCCCCAACGTGGAGGCATCATTCAGCGGGTCTTCAATATGAACCTTGCCCTTCCATTCCGGGTTGGTCAACTCCCACAGGTTGGAAATGGGGCATCCATCAGGATTCAGTTCACTATTGTAGGCAAGGATGCGGACGCCAAAGCGGGCTGTCAACAGGGGATCCTGCAAATTTGCTGGAATCAAATCCTTGACACTATCGGGCACAAATTTTACCAGGTAACCCTTGGGGATCAACTCACCCTTGATGTTGGGACCGCCGCTGCTGAACCACACATCACCGGTGAAGGCTCCAGCCTTCTGTTCTTCCACGGTCTTGAGATAAACATCATCCCCACCCAGGTCATACCCTTCCACCTTGATGTTAGGATATTTCTCCATGAAGGCTTCGGCAGCTTTTTCAATTTTTGAGGAATTGGCATACACCAGGAGCAATCCCTCCTTGTTTGCCGCCGCTTCAATGGCTGCCCAATCCTGGGTACCCGTATCATACTTGCCCAGCAGATTATCCTTCAGCCATTGTTCCTGGGCAGTCAAAGGAGCATCTGTCGCCACTGGTTCAGTGGTGGGAGCAGAAGTCGTCTGTGTGCATGCCGCCAGCATGCTCAGAACCAAGATGATTACTGCAACTTGAAATACCTTTTTCATTTTCCTTCCTCCTGATTGTACGAAACAACAAAACAATTGATGGAACAACGTGCGAGACCAGTGATATTTCCTGCTCCTCCTTTCCCTCATCAAAACGGAAGGCGGGTGAAACAGCCCTTCCCATGTGAATCAGCCATTGATCAAATTGCCAGTTTCCTTGTCATAGAGGTTAATGGCATCCGAATTAAAAGTGAGCCAAATCTTTTGATCCATCTGGATTTTACTGACGCCAATTTCCTTCACCGTCAGTTCCGTTTCGCCTTTGCGGGCAATAATCGTTGTGTCCGCCCCGGAAGGCAGGACGGAATATGCCTGGAATTCAACTCCATGATCAATGGGTGTGGTACTGACCGTGATATCTTCCGGGCGGATGCCAACCACAACATCCCCGGTCTTGTTATACGTCCGTACGGGCACATTAAACTTGCCCAGGTCCACAGATCCCGGTCCGGACACCCATCCTTCCATCAGGTTAATTTTCGGGTTTCCAATAAAATCTGCCACAAACAAATTAGCCGGGTAGTGATAGACCTTGTCCGGTGTGTCATTTTGTTGAATGACGCCTTCCTTCATGATGGCAATGTTGGTGGACATGGTCATCGCCTCAATTTGATCATGGGTAACATAGACAGTCGTTGCACCGGAGATGTGGTGCAGCCGTTTTAATTCCGTCCGCATGTCCATCCTCAAGCGGGCGTCCAGGTTGGAAAGCGGTTCGTCCATCAGGAACACCTTGGGACGATAGGCAAGCATGCGCGCCAGTGCAATCCGCTGCTGTTGTCCACCACTCATCTCCCGGGGATAGCGATCTTCATAACCCTCCATCTGCACTTCCGCCAGGGACTCCTTGACACGCTTATCCATATCCTCCTTGGACAGCTTTTGAATCTCCAGTGCAAATGTAATATTCTTGTATACTGTCATGTGAGGCCACAGGGCATAGTTTTGAAAAACCAATCCCAGGTCCCGCTGACCAGGCGGCAACGAAATTCCTTTTGCCCGGGAATATACCAGTTTTTCACCGATGACAATTTCACCATCATCCGGGTCTTCCAAGCCAGAGATGCAGCGAAGCAGGGTGGTTTTGCCACATCCCGAGGGACCCAGCAACGTCAGAAATGCACCCGGCTCAATGGTCAGACTGACATTATTCACTGCAACTACATTGCCAAACTTTTTTGTGAGATTACGAATAATGATCGGGGTTGCCATGTTTCTCCTTTATTTACATTCCCAGCCCTTTTTTCAGGCTGCCGCCGCGGAAGCGGCTGATGATGAAGTTTCCAAGTAAAACCAAGAAGATCAGGATGATAATGACAGCATTCGCCTGCTGTTCGTTTCCGTTTTCGATATACCGCATCGTCATACTTGCCAGCACCTGTGTGGACGGCGTGACCAGAAGAATGATCAAGGACAGTTCCCGCATGGTTGTGATGAACGTCATCAGGAACCCGGAGACAAATCCTGTACTCGTCAAGGGGAAGATGATTCGTTTAAACCGTTGCCAGGGTGTGGCACCGGCAATCGCCGCGGCTTCCTCCAATTCCTTTCCCACCTGGAGCATGGCGGAAACGCCGCTGCGGGCGGAGTAGGGGATATGCTTGGCAACAGACACCACCACCAGGAGGGCAAAGGTCCCATAAAGTGGAGGAATGGGTCCAAATGGCTTGGTGAACATGGAGATATACACTGCGCCAAAGGCAATCCCCGGAATGACGTATGGGATAAACGCCAGTTGCTCCACAATTTTGGACAGCCTGGTTCCACGCCCCTTGACAATGGAATATCCCAGGATGACACCAAGCAATGCTGTAAAGAATGCTGTCCAAAGGGAAAGCCGGATGGAGTTCCATGCCCCCTTGTAGATCTTTGGGTTTAACAGGACACCCGGCTCACCATTATTAATGGATAAATCACTCTGACCTATCCAATGGGCAAGCGTCAGGTTGCTGGGGCTGTAATTTCCTGTCCGCAGCATCAGGGTGGACCAAATAAGCAGGACCAGTGGAAGCACAGCAATGATAAACTGGAAAATGATCACCAGGACAATCATGAATCCCTTCCAGTTTCGCAATTTCGTTTTTTGTGCCATGAACCCGCGTCCGCCAATCGTTTCATAGCTCTTTCGGGTTCCAACCATTTTTTGGTTTAGCATAATTGTGACCATGGCAAACATGATCAGAACAATTGCCAAAACAAAGGCATCTCCATAATTTCCAATGCCGGTATTCGAACGCAGCATGGTGGAAAGCGTGTAATACCGGACGGGAACGCCCAAAACATTGGGACCACCAAACGTTCCCATGGTTTTGGAGAAGGTCATGATAAAGCCGGAGGCAATGGCTGGCAGAACCAGTGGGAAAGTGATTTTACGCATGATGACCCACCGCCCGGCACCAGCCAGTTCACCCGCTTCTTCCAGGGACGAATCAATCGATAGTAAGGCGGCAGAAACAAACAGGAAGAAAAACGTGTAATAGTGCAAGCCGCTGCTCACAATGATGGGAATCGGACCATACGCAAGCCAATCGGGCGTGGGAGCACCGGTGATAAATTCAAGGATACCCGGAGTACCTCCCGATGTCCGGTTTTTAAACATCACGGTCCATGCCATGGCAATTGTCCAGGAGGGCATAATATAGGGGATGGTTGCCAGCGTATGAATGACTTCCCTGCCAGGAATGTCGGTACGAACAACCAGCCATGCCATTAACCCCCCAATTGTGAGGGCAAGGGCAGTTGCCCCCAACGAGATTGTGAGGGAATGGACAAGCGGCTCATAGGTCATGATTTTTGCAATCTGACCAAACAACATCCGCACCCAGTGATATGGGGTCAGGTCGCCCACCTCTGCATCCTTGATCACCCGCAGATCAATATCCTGCACGGTGATGGTTGTCATGATCATGCGATACAGTGGAATGATGACCATGTAAAACATAATCACCAACATGATCAAGGACAGAAAAACGTGCGGTGTGGTCAGCCATCGGAAGAATCTTCGTCCATAGGCAAACAGTTTCTGTGATCGTTGATCCGTTTTTCCAAATACTGCCATGCGTCTCTCCTGTTTGGCTAATATCTATGAAAGCGAAGATTTATTCAGATTCTTTAATCGTTCCCGGAATTGATCCAATTTGTCCAGGTGGGAGGTCACTTCATCCGGATCTTCACTAGCCAGCATCAGCAATAATGCATTGATGATGGTCATTGGCACAACCAGGGAGTGAAATTCAGAGACCGGTCCACGCCTG
>JAGVUS010000394.1 GCA_019136175.1 Chloroflexota bacterium
ATTATGGTCCAGTTTCTTCCAAAACAAGGATGATTTTGAGAAAATCATGACCCGCATTTCAGAGGTGGCAACCCGGCGGATGCAGGCGGAAGGTAAACTGGTCATGACCAAAGTGGTTGGCGGTATCCTGGCAATCAAATAAAACCCAACGCCCATGATGCATTCTGGCATTTTCTTTTATGGTCGGCGATTATTGTTCATTGGTGCCCATCCGGATGATATTGAATTGGGATGCGGCGCTATGATTGCCCAGGTATCACAAAAAACCGAAGTCCTTTGTGTTACGTTATCTGACAATCAAAAAAATCCCTCCCTTTCCAATCTTGTACCGGAACATTACAAGAGCATGGAGATCCTGGGAGTGTCCAGGGATCACGCCATCCTGGGACCATTTGAAACCCGGCGCTTTCCGCAGGTCCGCCAGGAAATCCTGGAGTACATGCTGGATCTTCGGAGAAATTTTCAACCGGATATTGTGTTTGTCCACACAAAGGCTGATATTCACCAGGATCATGGAACCGTTACTGAGGAAGCTCTGCGGGCTTTTCGTGGAACAACGGTGCTTGGATTTGATGTTCTGCGCAGCAGTTATGGCTTCTTCCCCAACTTCCTGGTTGAGGTATCCGAACAGGATGTGGAGCGCAAGATACAAGCCCTTGGTTCGTACCACACGTATGACAACCGGTATTACTTCGATCCTGAAATCCTGCGTGCCACGCTCATCCGGCACGGTGCCCTGGCAGAACGCAAGTATGCCGAAGGATTCGACATCCTGAGGATTGTCGGCAGTTTTGGATGTATGCACTCAGCATAAACAAAAAGCCCTGGTGATACCAGGGCTTTGTATTTTTAACAGACAGCTTACCCCTCGATTGGAATACCCACTTCAACATTGTTATTATTTACTCTGATCGGATAGGATTTGGTGGGTGCTGCCGCGGGTAATTTCACCGCACGCCCATCCCGGATGTCAAATCGTGCGCCATGCCGGGGGCAGATGACCTCGTGATTGTCCATCTCTCCTTCACCCAACGGACCGCCATCATGCGTGCATACATCACCAATCGCATAAAATTGCCCGCCCACATTAAACACAACGATTGCCAGGTCGCCAATTTCCACAAAAATCCGTTCACCGGGTGCCAGGTCATCCACAAAAGCAACTGCATAATATGTGAATTCAGCCATCAGTCACCTTCCACCAGGCTGTCACTTGCCTCACCCAGTCCATACACACCGGCTTTTAGAACTTTTAAAGACAACAAAGCACACTTTAATCTGACTGGACCCAGCTCGATTCCCAGCAGTTCCAAAAGATCATCCTTGGTCAGTTGACGGATTTCATCAAGAGTTTTCCCAATAATAAATTCCAGGAGAAGGTCGGCAGATGCCTGGGAAATGGCACACCCATGCCCGCTGAAAGCCGCCTCGGTAACCACTTCATTTTCATTGACACGCAAATCAATGCGGATATGATCCCCGCAGAGCGGGTTTTCATCCTCAAATGAAATGTCATGGGGGTCCAGTTCTCCTCGGAAGCCCGGATTTTTATAATGCTCAATGATTACTTCACGATAAAGATCATCCATCAATATCACCCAAAAATCGCTTTCACCTGTTCCAGTCCCTGAACCAGGTGATCCACTTCCTCCCTGGTGCTGTAAATATAAAAGCTCGCTCTGGTCGTCGCAGGAATCTGGTACCTGTCGTGCAGCGGCATTGCACAGTGATGCCCGGCGCGGACCGCAATTCCATGACGATAGAGGATTTGCGCCACATCATGCGGATGGGCAATATCCAAGGTAAACGAAACCACTCCACCTTTACGATCCGCATCCGGACCCAAAATACGCACACCCGGAATTTGGTTCAATTGCTCCAATGCATAGGAGACGATCTCATGCTCATGAGCAGCAATTGCATCCATCCCAATGGAGTTGAGATAATCCACTGCGGCACTCAGTCCAACGGCTTCCGCCACGGCAGGCGTACCTGCCTCAAACTTATGGGGGATACTGTTGGGAGCATAACTCCGCAGCATGACCTTGCGAATCATGTCCCCTCCGCCCAAAAATGGCGGCATTTTCTCAAGGAGAGCCGTCTTTCCATAGAGGACGCCGCTTCCCATGGGTCCGCACATTTTATGAGCGGAAAAAGCCAGAAAATCAACGTCCAAATCCACCACATTCACTGGGATGTGGGGGACGGATTGAGCACCATCCACCAGAGTGATTGCCCCAGCATCGTGTGCCAAACGGATGATCTCGCCTGCAGGATTGATGGTTCCAAGTACATTGGACATCTGTGTAAATGCAACCAGTTTTGGAGCAAGCATCAACAGTTTTTGATATTCCTCCATGTCCAATAAGCCATCATCTGTCACAGGGATAAATTCCAGGCGTACCTGGCGTTCCTGGGCAAGCATCTGCCATGGAACCAGGTTGGAGTGATGCTCCATCTCTGTCAGAATGATGACATCACCAGCCTGTAAATTTGCCCGCCCCCAGGAATAAGCAACCAGGTTGATCGCTTCAGTTGTATTCCGTGTGAAGATGATTTCACGAGCGTCCCTGGCTCCAATGAACCCAGCAACATTTCTCCGGGCATCCTCATAGAGCATGGTTGCTTCTTCTGCAAGCACATGCACCCCGCGGTGAATATTTGCATTGGACCAGCGGTAGTACCGGTCCATTGCTTCAATTACCCGGGTCGGTTTTTGGGCAGTTGCCGCCGAATCAAGGTAAACAAGTTGTTTTCCTGGATGAATTTCGCGTTGCAGGATCGGGAAATCTTTTCGAATGGCTTCAATATCCAGCGGATTCATTACATCAACCTAGTAAGCTCTCGGTAGTTCAGATTTGTTTTGTTTGCGGATCGGGATACGAAGATTGCTGGAATCCTGTGGAAACCATAAAATATGATCCGGCACCATCCAGCCATCTGTTAAAAAGACATCTGAACGGAACTGCACAGCCACCATCTTGGCATCCACCTGGACAACAATTCCCCGCAGCCATCCACGAATCCGCTGACCATTTTTCTCATGGTCACAAAACACCTCCACCATATCCCCAACCTCATAGGT
>JAGVUS010000139.1 GCA_019136175.1 Chloroflexota bacterium
TGGCGTACAGCCTGGCTGGAGAACGAATGCCCTGGCTGACGGTTCATATCGCCCTGCCGCTGGCACTGGCAGCCGGATGGGGGTTTGGCTTCCTGGTGGACAGCATCCCCTTGGAAAAAATAACCACCGGGCGGGATGTGCTTGGACTGGCTTTGATACCGGTCTTCTGGATCAGCCTGGCTGCCGTGGCAGGTCGCCTGCTGGGAAATCAACCGCCCTTCCAGGGAAAGGAACTGACCCAGCTAACCGCCACAAATTCCTTCTTGTTTGCCATCCTTGTCCTTGCAGGCTCCATCTGGTTGATCAGCCAGGTGTTTTCCGATTGGAATGGCAAAAATATCCTCAGGCTGGGTGTCCTGGGGCTCACCGCCATTTTGGCGTTTTTAACCGCCCGAACCGCATATACTGCCAACTATATCAATTACGACAATGCCAGGGAATTCCTGGTGTACGCGCACGGGACAGGTGATTTTAAACGGGTGGTTAACCAGGTGGAGGAAATTTCCCGGCGCACCACCGATGGATTGAACGCCGTGGTGGCGTATGATAACGATGCCCTCTATGCAGGCTGGTGGTACTTCCGCCACTATCCCAACAAAATCTGGTATAACGAGCCCAGCCGGTCCCTGCAGGATGCTGCCATGATCATTGTCAGCGAGGAAAATTACGCTGCCATTGAACCTGTCGTGCGGGATGACTATATCCGCTTCGACTATGTGCGCCTCTGGTGGCCGATGCAGGATTACATGAATCTGACCTGGGAACGCATCAAAACGGAACTGGCGAACCGGGATTTGCGCACCGCACTTTTCCAGATCTGGTTAAACCGCGATTACACTCTTTACGCCCAGACAAAGGGCATTGCCACCCTCACGCTGGAAACCTGGCAGCCCGCTGCCCGGATGCGGTTCTACGTCCGCAGGGATATTGCCCAGCAAATTTGGAATTACGGGCTTGCAGAAACGCCCATTGAGGATCCTTATAAAGACAAGACCATCGATCTGAAACCCGACCTGGCATTGGGTGGATCCCCGGAAAGCACACTGCAATTCAACCGCCCGCATGGGCTGGCATTTGCCCCGGACGGCACGCTCTATGTGGCTGATTCAGGCAATCACCGCATCCTGCACATCTCCACCAATGGGGAAATTCTGCACAGTTGGGGAACATTTGCCGACCAGGCTGCCATGGAAGCGCCCGGGGGAACGTTCAACGAGCCATGGGGGGTCGCGGTCAGCCAGGATGGCACGGTGTATGTCACCGATACCTGGAATCATCGGGTGCAGAAATTTACCGGCGATGGTCAATTCCTGGAGATGTGGGGATATTTCGGACAGGATATCAACACCAATTCCTTCTGGGGACCGCGCGGTATTGCCGTGGATGACCTGAACCGGATTTATGTGGCAGATACCGGCAACAAGCGGATCAGCATTTTTCTGCCGGATGGTCAATTGGTGGCACAGTTTGGCACACCCGGAATGGGAACCGGTCAGCTGGATGAACCGGTGGGGATTGCTGTGGCACCCAATGGAAACGTCTATGTTGCAGATACCTGGAACCGGCGGGTGCAGGTCTTCCAACCGGACAGCGAAACCGGAACCGTTTATACTTCCATCAGCCAGTGGGATGTGCGCGCCTGGTTTGGTCAATCACTGGAGAACAAGCCCTTCCTGGCATTGGATGCAGCAGGAAATTTGTATCTGACAGATCCGGAAGGTTACCGGATTATCGAACTGTCTCCTGCCGGAGAAACGATCCGTGTCTGGGGGGATTTCAGCACCACCAGTGACGGGTTGGGATTGGCTTCAGCAGTTGCAATCGATGCCGAAGGTCAGGTTTGGGTCAGTGATGCCGCCAACCATCGCATCCTGCGGTACACCCTGCCATAAAAAAAGCAAATGAAACCAAATGCGGCGGCATCGGATACCGCCGCATTTTTATACCCGGATATGTTCCTATTTTTCTTTGAGGGATCCGCGGAAGAACAGGCTTAGAATAAAACTGACAACACTGACAATCAACGCGCCCAGGAAAGCCCCCCAGAAACCATTCACTTCAAATCCATATCCAAACGACGTACCAATCCAGCCAGCCAGGGCAAACATGCCCGTATTGACCAGCAGGGTGCCCAACCCAAGGGTCAGCACAATCAGCGGACAGCTTAACACCATGACCAGCGGTCGGATGATGGCGTTCACCAAGCCAAAGATCAACGCCATAATAATGATTCCTGTCAAGTCGCTGGACTGCGGGAAAATGTGTGTGCCGCTCAGGAGCTCAACTGCCACCCACATCGCCACGGAATTAATTGCCCAACGAATCACAAAACTTTTCATGTCATTCTCCTCTCTGTAAGTACCTGCAATATATACGAGAGAATCAACCGGATGGTTTCAACTTTACTTCCATCCAAATCAGGGTGTGAAGGGCTTTGAAGTTTGCATCTTGAAATGCAGAAACCGCCCGCCCTGCCGGATAATTAACCGCCAGGGGACGGCGAGCCTCCAGGCTGTGAATGGCATGCGGGAGCAGGAGGTGGAAAGCCTGTTCATCCATGTCTGCGGACGAGGCTGCCCACAACACATCTGCATAACTGGTGGTGGGTTCCCAGGCAAGGCTCCCCATCAGGCTATTGTTTTGGTATGCTGCCCATTGTGCAACTGCGCCGCCTTCCAGCCACCGAATCAGCCCCGTCCAAAAACCGGTTTTCAGACGATCCGGATTGAACCCCAGGTTCCAGCAAACCTCAGGCGGATAATTTTCCTCCAGCCATGCCCGCTGCCGGTCCCAATCCGCCCGCCGAAGTTGGCGGATGCTTCCGCGGTTGGATGCCAGAGTTGGTTTGCCATCCCGCGGCTCCCACTGCCAGGTGGTTCGGGAAGCCCGTTCCACAAACCCCAGCGAGCGGTACAGTTGTTGCGCCGCAGGATTATCATCGCGCACATGCAGCCAGGCGGACGCAGTCCCGCGCTCAGCAGAGAGTTCCAGCGCCCGGCGGGTTAATGCCCGACCAATCCCCTTCCGGCGATGTTCCGGCAGAACCGCCACGTTGGCAATCAGGTTCAACACCCGGTTGCCTCGCGGAAAGGGATGATGGTGAGATTGCCGATCACTTTTCCGTCATCCTCCCAGACCAGTCCCTGGAGAGAGATGCCAATCCCACCGCGCTGGGCAGCCTGGCGCAGCCGCTGGAGATATCTGCGCCCATCCGGGTCAATGGTCGCTGAAAAACAGGCATCAATCACATCTGCCACTGCAGATAAATCCCGCTGGGGGTTGACCGGACGGATGTGTGGATCTGCTGGCTCCGGCTGTTTTTCCATGCAACTGATTGTACACCCCGCGCCAGTTCTTGACAAATGGGACATCCGTGATAATATTGAAAATGATTTTCAATATCAATTTTTGAAGAATGGAAACGGAGTCAAAAAACAACCCATGCCCTCCTCCACGCGCCTGGATCACTGGCTGGACATTTTTCAGTCCTCCGGATGCCGTCTCACTCCTGCCAGGCTGGCTGTCCTGGAAGTGCTGGCAAATTCAAGTACAGTCCTCAGCCCCATGCAGATTTTCCTGGCAGCACGGGACCGCGCACCCCGGCTGGGGCTGGTCAGTGTGTATCGCACCCTGGAAATTCTTGAGAACCTGAAGTTAATCCAACGCGTGCATCAACCGGACGGCTGCCAGGGATTTATCAATGCGGCATCGGGACACCAGCACCTGTTAATGCTCCAGTTTGAGGGAATATGCCGGGATTGCCAGTCCAAAAATCCATCGGATCCAGAAAAGCCATGAAAAAATACATATTGCTCATTATCTTTACCATATTAACTATTGCACTATCAGGATGCCGCCCTACTGCGACCGCATTTACCGGTCCAGTTCATGTTCTTGCCGCAGAATCCTTCCTCCAGGACATCGCCCAGAACGTTGCCGGTGACCGCTTG
>JAGVUS010000259.1 GCA_019136175.1 Chloroflexota bacterium
TTGTTTGCCCAGGCACAGCCGCCATCCAGCAGGGTGCGCAGGAAGGAAAATCCAGCGGCTGCATTTTCCGTCTGAAACTGATAGGTTCCATCCACCGGAACTTCGGGATGGGCATCAAATGCCGCCAGCCAGCTTAAAACCGTCAATGAATCCAGTTCCCAAAGCCAGCCGCCGGTGCCATTATTCTCGTAAAATCGATCTGCGTTTAGAGCCGCAGCAGCAGCACAAGCCTGCTCCTGGAATTGGGCGGGGGTTTTTGGGGGCTGGGAGAACCCAAGCTCCTTTGCCCAGGTCAGATTATAAAACAGCACCCGGGCAGACCGCTCGGCAGGCAGGGAGATTTGCTCGCCTTCCGGGCTGGATTCAAAAACATCATAAAACGCATCTGTTGGCAAAGCCCAGGTGGGATCGCTTCGGTACAAATTCAGGTCCACAAAAGCGGCAATCTCCCCCTGCCAGTCGGATATCTGTTCGGGTTGGGCAATGACGAGTTCCGGCAGAGGAATTCCGCTTTCCACTTCCTCCGCCAGGGCAGCGTTGCCCCCCATCCCCCTGGCAATGACCATGATCCCATGGCTGTTGTTCTTGTTGAAGTCGTAAGCCAGCGAGGCAACTTCTTCCGCCACCTCCCCCGTCCAGGGATGCCAAAACGTAATATTCACGTTGCGAAGCTGTGCTGGTTCCACCCACCAATCCGGGTAGGGCGTGAGGGTGGGAGTGGGAACCAGGCGGGTGGCGACCGGTGGCTGCCTCGTTGGGGCGGCAGTGGCATCGGGTGTCACCCGGGACGGGTAGGGCACCGGCGGGATGCAACCCGCCAGCAACCCGGCTATCGCCAGTAGGGAGAGCAAGCGAAGGAAGCGGACAGATGGCATGGTGAATGTATTGTAACCGAATTAATCGTAGTCGGTTGGCAGCTCCGGGTGCCGCAGATGTTCAAACATGCGGTGCAATACTTCTTTTGTGGTGCGTGCCACGGAAAGTTCCGGCAAGGCATCCTCTGCAAAGAATTCAGCGCCGTCCGTCTCAATACTACGGGCAGGCGCGCCACCGACCAGAGTACAGAGAAAATACAATTTATAGGTATGGAAAATATAAGGCGGGTGACCGTGTAAATTCCGATCATACAACGCCAGCAGCTTCACGGCGCGGGCTTCGTAACCGGATTCCTCGCGGATTTCCCGCTCCACGGCACGGCTGGGTGGTTCACCAACATCCACCCAACCGCCCGGCAGGGTCCAGCCACCGTCCAACCGTTCCTTGACCAGCAAAACCCGGGAATCCCGAAAAATCACCCCGCGGGCATCCACCTTGGGTGTGGCATACCCCTGCTCACCCTCCAGGATATCCCGAAGGGCGGGCAGGGGGTGGGTGGTATAAGACGACAGTATTTCCGCTGCCAGTTCATTCAGATGGGCATACCGTTCCCGGTCAAATGGATCCCGGCAGTAGGTCAAACCTGCCTGCGCAATGGAATGCAGCTCCTGTGCCCATTCCAGCCACTTTGGTTCCGTCATTATTCGCCTCGTAATTTCGCGCCAAGTTCCTGTTCCAGCCGCCGGACAATCCGGTTGCGTACCTGGGCAGTTTCCCGATCTGTCAATGTCCCTTCCATGGATTGGTAGGTCAGGCTGTAGGCAAGGCTCTTTTTACCACTGCCAATCTGATCCCCGCGGAATACATCAAACAGACGGACATCCACCACCAGCTTGCCGCCCGTCTGCCGAATCAAATCCGCCACACGGGATGCAGGGATCGCTTCATCCACAATCACAGCAATATCCTCCAGGATGGCGGGATATGCCGGGACAGGGAGGGTTTCCCGCCGGTCGGGCAGACAGGCAAGCAGGGCATCCGCATCCAGGTCGGCGCAGAGGGCAGGAGCATCACCCAGGTCCCAGCGGCGCTGGACGGCAGGGTGAAGCTCGCCAAATACGCCCAATTGGGAACCATTCACCACAATGGAAGCACATTTTCCCGGGTGGAAGCGCGCATCCACTGCCAGTTCATATACTGCACCAGAAATATGCAATCCTGCAAGCATGGCTTCCACAATCCCTTTCAGATCATAAAAATCCAGCCGGGTGGGGGATGCTCCATCCCAGGCTGGCAGATCGCGCTGCCCTGCCATGAAAATGGCAAGCCGGGTCGGCTCTGCCGGTAAATCACCATCAGGCTGGGGAATGAAAACCGGACCAATTTCAAACAAGGCAAGCCGCTCCCGCAGGCGGATATTGCGCTCCGCCACCTCCAGCAGGGCAGCCAGCAGGCTCCGCCGCATCACGCGCCGGTCGGGAGCAATTGGGTTTTGCAAAGCCATGTACTCCCCATCCAATGGTGCAAGCCGTTCTTCCCGTTCAGGCGCAGTCAGGCGGTAGGTGATCACTTCCTGCAAACCCAATCTTGCCAGAATGTCCCGCAGTTTTTCCTCGCGCTCCAATGCAGCATTGCCGCGCTGCGGCGGCAGGGAGGAGGAAAGCCGGGTTGCAGGAATTTGGTCATACCCAACCATCCGGGCGATTTCCTCAATAATGTCTGCCTTGCCGGTAACACCCGTACCAATATCCAACCGGTGGGGCGGAGTTTGCACCAGCAGCCTGTCTTCATCCATCCGGCAAATGAATTCCAGCCGTTTCAGCAGTTCCGCCGCCAGGTTTAAGTCCAGGTCAATACCCAGCAAGCGGTGGATATCTTCCACCGTGATTTCCACAACTGGATCAACGGCAGGCAGGGGATAGGCATCCACCAACCCGGCAGCAATCGACCCACCACTCCATCCAGCAATTCGATCCATCCCCAGTTCCACGCCCCACTGGGAAAGTGACGGGTGAACTCCCCGTGAAAACCGATAGGCAGCTTCAGAACTGAGACGCTGGGCACTGATGGTACGGCGAATGTTAATAAAGTTCCAGCATGCGCCCTCCAGCAGAACGGTCCGGGTCCGGTCAGTCACTTCACTTTCAAGACCACCCATCACACCTGCCAGGGAAAGTGCACCAGCGGTATCCGTTACCAGGATGGTGTACGGGTCCAGTTGCCGTTCCACGTTATCCAGGGTGATAATGGTGGGAGCCTTGCCCCCCGCACGCTCCACCAGGACATCATAATCAAAGGCATGCAGCGGCTGACCGATTTCCAACATCACATAATTGGTTGCGTCCACAATGCTGTTGATGGGGCGCATCCCGGCAAGTTTCAAACGGCGCTGCACCCAATCCGGGCTTGGCATGGGGCGGACATCCCGCACCAACCCCAGCACAAAGCGGGGATTCAAATTGGGATCCGTGATTTCGATGGCAACCTGCCCCTCCAATGGCGCACCGGTAACCGGGAGGGAGTGCACAGGTTTGCGCAAAGGCTTGCCCAATGCTGCCGCAATTTCCCGCGCCACGCCCAACATGCAGGCGTTGCGAATCATATTGGGCAGGATGGATACTTCATAAACTGCATCTCCCAGGTAATCCACCAGGGGGGTTCCGGTGGGAGCATCCGGTGGCAGGAGCATGATTCCTTCATGTTCCTCCGAGATGCCAAGTTCTTTCTCGGAACAAACCATCGAGAACGATTCCACCCCGCGGATCTTGGCGCGCTTCAGGGTGGTCAACACCAATCCTTCCGCATGTCCGTCGTAAATCCGGGCACCCTCCCGGGCATAAGCAACCTTTAAAGGCTGGGGCAGTGGTCCCCTTCCCTTGTACTCAAACAGGTTCGGGGCACCAGTCAGTACAACATATTCATCCACCCCGTCCTTCAAACGGCAGAGAACCAGCCGGTCGGCATTGGGATGCGGCATCACCTCATCAATTTGAGCAACCACAATCTTATCCGGAGCCCACGCCAGCCCGTTGAACTTGAATTCCTGGTGACCGTCGCTCTTCATGCCAGTGACAGAATCATCAGGATAGGGCAAGCCAATCGAGTGAACCTCTTCCACCTCCAACCCAATGCGCGTTAGCAGGCGTGCCAACTCCTCCAGGGAGAGGTCAATATCCACATAATCTTTCAGCCAGGAAAGGACGACTTTCATTCTCAACCTCCTTAGAATTGTTCCAGGAATCGGACATCGTCCGACCAGAAGTAGCGGATATCATCAATCCGGTGGCGCAGCATCGTAATCCGTTCCGGACCCATGCCTGCTGCAAACCCGGTAAATTCGCGCGGGTCGTAGCCGCCATTTTCCAGCACCTTTGGATGCACCATGCCGCATCCCAGGATCTCCAGCCAGCCGGAGGATTTGCACACCTGGCATCCCTTTCCACCACAGACAAAACATTCCACGTCCATTTCGGCACTTGGCTCGGTGAAGGGGAAATAGGATGGGCGCAGCCGGGTGCGGACATTTTGCCCAAACATCCGGCGGGCAAAATCCGTTAACGTCCCCTTTAAGTCGCCAAAGGTTATGCCTTTGCCCACCGCCAGCAGTTCCACCTGGTTGAATTGAATTTCGCTGCGGGCGCTGACCTGTTCATACCGGTAACACATACCCGGCAAGATCACCCGGATGGGATCGGGGGCATACTCCCGCATGGCGCGGATCTGCCCCGGCGAAGTATGTGTGCGCAAGACCATACCAGGGGTGGTCATGTAATAGGTATCCCACATATCGCGGGCGGGATGATGGGGAGGGATGTTTAATAAGGTAAAGTTGTAATCATCCGTTTCCACGTCCCGGGCACGGTACACCTGGAAGCCCATCTCACCCATCACGCGGTAGATTTCCCGCAATGTCTGGGTAATGGGATGCAGCCGCCCCAGGGTCTGTGGTCTTCCCGGTAAGGTGACATCAAGGGTTTCAGCAGCCAGTTTTTGCGCCAGTTCCGCCTGCCGGACGCGCTCCGCCTGTTCCGCCAGGGCAGCTTCCAATGCCAGTTTCACCTGGTTGGCGCGCTGCCCCACCAGCGGGCGCAGTTCCTTGGGGAACTGTCCCATCTGGCTGAAAACCGTCATGACCGGTGACGTCCGTCCCAGATGGGCAGAGCGCCAGGCTGTGATTCCTGCCTCATCCACGGCTGTTTCCAGTACAGCCAGCGCATCCTGCTGGATTTGTTCCAGTTGATTGAGAATGGGGTGTTGTTCTTCGCTCATTCTTCCTCCAATTGCCTGTCAAAATAAAAAAATCCCGTCCTGCAAGGGACGGGGCAAACCCGCGGTACCACCCAAATTGGCTGCATTCCGAACAGCCCGCTCAATCCAACGGCAGATCAGCATCCTCTGCGATTGGTCTGCCCGGTAACGCTGGCATTGCGGCTCAGACTACTTGCCCCTGCGGGGTTCCCCTGAGCGGCTCGGGAGGGAACTTCCACCAGTTTTCCCCGGGTCCGGGTCTCAGTCCATGCCCGGATTTCCCTGTCGGCTTCCACCGGTGTACTTTTCTCCGTCACTGCCGTTGTGGTTATTGTTGCAATTATCCCCCCATCCAGCCCGAAAGTCAAGAGACAAAACCGGATGACTGTGGTAGGATTGAAACCATGCTGGAGATTAAAAATATCCACAAAACATACGAAGGCAAACCGCTTTTACAGGGTGTGTCCTTTACGGTCCAGGCGGGGGAAACCGTCTGCCTGCTGGGGGCTTCCGGCAGCGGAAAAAGCACCCTGCTGCGTATTATTACCGGGCTGGAAGAAGCAGACAGCGGCGAGGTATTCTGGGAGGGAAAAACCCTGCAGGGTGTTCCCGTCCACCTGAGGCGGTTCGGCTTGATGTTCCAGGATTATGCGCTCTTTCCGCATAAAAATGTGGCGGAAAATGTTGCCTTTGGACTGCGAATGCAGAGACTGCCAAAAGCGGAAATCCAGGAAAGAGTGTCGGAAGCCCTGGAGCGGGTGAACCTGGGGGCGTTTGCCCGCCGCCGGGTCACAGAACTGTCCGGCGGAGAGCAGCAGCGGGTTGCCCTTGCCCGGGCGCTGGCGCCCCGCCCGCGCCTGTTGATGCTGGACGAACCACTCGGTGCATTGGACAGGGCTTTGCGGGAGGAATTAAGCACCGAACT
>JAGVUS010000269.1 GCA_019136175.1 Chloroflexota bacterium
AATCGTTAAGTTATCCTCCTGCCACATAAAAAAGAGATGCAGGCTGCCTGTTCTTGAGTCAAAACGAACGGACCCGGCATTTCCATCAACCGGAGGAATATCCATTCTTACCCAATCCTCCGGCACATCCATCTCCAATCCATAAACAGGATTGGCATACACAATCCACGGTGCCGGTGTTGATGTCCCCGGAACCGCCGAAAATTCAGGCTTCGGATTTGGGGTTATGGTTTGGGAAGGAGCCGCGTTGCAGGCTGCAAGGGATATCAAAAACAAACCCAGCCCCAGAATTTGCCTGAACAATCCAATAAAGCGAAGCGATCTTGCGGACACGCTGGAATATATCAACTTATTCCGGGAATAACCTGGATAGAACCTGGGGAGCATATTGGTGAACCGTATCCCAGGATAATGCGTTTTCATGGCAGATGGCAGCATACAGATCCACGCTGGTTCGGCGGAACCGCTTCTGTGTCGCGGGATCCAGCCCCCAAAGCCCAAACCGTTGCGACCAGCCGCGTTCCCATTCAAAATTATCCACCAGGGACCAGTGAAAATATCCCTTGATTTGCCAGGCTGCATTAACAGCCCGCCAAAGCTGATGGATATGTTCCACCAGGTATTGGGGGCGCATCCGGTCTGAGGGGTCCTCCACACCGTTTTCGGTGACAATTATTGGTTTTCCAATTTTCCGCAACCAGTTCAATGCGTGGAAGAAACCCTCCGGCACATTGGCAAGAAATCCGGTTTCGCTTAACAGTGCTTCCCTGGGATAGCTCTCCCGCAAAAATGCATTCCCTGCCGCCCGCAGGTCAAAAGCTGTCAGGCTGGTTGTGTAGTAATTCAGACCAATGAAATCCTGGGTATTCCTTGCTTCCGGGATGCGGGTGAAGCGACCAAAAACGTTCATCCTGCCGGTTAATAGTGTGTCAAGGAACATCCGGTTCATGAATGCATCCGCCATCCAACGGACTGCCCGGTCAAGAGGTGACCAGGTTCTCCTGGCAAGAAAACGGCGGTAATGAAGGGCAAATCCAACCCGTGCCGTCGGTTGAATTTTGTGAATGGTGTGATAAGCTGCAGCATGTGCCCTGATCATATGTTGAGCCACCAGGACCGCTGATTGCAGGTTGTGCTTTCCCGGAGGAAATCCACCTGCCACGTATCCGGCATGGTAGTACACATTTGGCTCATTAATCGTTACCCAGAGGTTTGCATACGCCTGTAAAGCATCCACTGACCTGGCAACAAACCGGTCAAATAAACCGACCACATCAGGATTTTCCCAGCCTCCCAATTCCATCAACCATAGGGGATCTGTGAAATGGTGCAGGGTTACCATGGGGGTCAATCCACGGTCCGTCATGCCCTGCAGGATTTCCCGGTAGTGATCCAGTGCGTCCTCATCCCAGTGATCGGGAGTTGGTTGAATACGGCTCCATTCAATGGACAGGCGGTGCGCATTTTGTCCAGTTTCCACCGCCCTGTCCAGGTCCTCCTTCCACCGCCCTCCCCACCAATCACAGGCAAGCCCGGATCGATCCCCATTCCGAATCCGTCCTTCCTGCTGCTCCCAGGCGTACCAGTTATTGTTGGTATTTCGCCCTTCCACCTGATGCGCGGCAGTTGCAGTGCCCCATAAAAAGCCTCTTGGAAATTGGTAAACAGCCCGCGGCATTCAGCCCTCCATGTTGGATGATATGAAAATTATATCATCCACCCCTGGGTTGGAATTTTCGCTCACTCTCCCAACATGATGGATTCCATATCACGATATAATGAGTGAAAGATTGCATTAATCCATTCCGGCATGGAAAGGGGCGTAGCTGGATGAAAACCAATTCCATATTTTATCGGGAACTCCCAAAAGTGGACCTCCACCGGCACCTGGAGGGGTCCCTGCGGGTGGACACCCTGTTGGATATCGCCCGCCTGCACGGAATCACCCTGCCGCTCGCTCCCGGGCTTCGGGCGCTGGTGCAAATGCAGCCGGAAGACCCGTTCAATTTTTCCACCTTTTTATCCAAGTTTCAAACACTGCGGTTATTCTACCGGTCACCAGAGGTAATCACCCGCAAACACTGCGGTTATTCTACCGGTCACCAGAGGTAATCACCCGTATCACCCGGGAGGCAATTGAAGATGCATCCCGGGATGGTTTGCGTTACTTGGAATTGCGCTTTACACCAGTTGCACTCAGCCGGTTGGAAGGTTTCCCAACAAGCGAGGTACTGGATTGGGTTTGTACTGCTGCACAGCAGGCATCGGCAGATTTCTCCCTGCCAACCAGCCTGATCGTCAGCGTGAACCGGCATGAGCCGGTGGAGACTGCCCGGCAGGTGCTGCAGCTTGCCGCGGATTATAAAAACCGCGGTGTCGTTGGTGTGGACCTGGCGGGGAACGAGGTGGAATTTCCTGCCGCACCATTTCTGCCCATGTTTCGGGATGCCCGCGCAGAAGGTTTGTTTACAACCGTACATGCCGGGGAATGGGGAAACGCGGAAAATGTTCGGGAAGCCATCGAAGATTTTGAAGTAACCCGCGTCAGTCATGGTGTTCGGGTGATGGAGGATCCAACGATTGTCAGCCTTGCACGGGAACGCCAGACCGTTTTTGAGGTTTGCGTCACCAGCAATTACCAGACGGGAGTCGTTTCCGCACTGACAAATCACCCGCTCAACCGCATGTTGATGGCGGGATTGAACATCACCATCAATACGGACGACCCGTGCATATCAGATATTACATTGAGTCATGAATATCAACTGGCCGTGGAAGAGTTGGGGCTTCCACTTCCAGTCCTGGCAGACCGGGTTCTGGCAGCCATGGATGCTGCCTTCCTTGCATTGGAAGAGAAAGTTAAATTGAAGGCTCACATCAAGTCAGAGCTTAACCGGCTGATTCATTAACCTTGTCAAAAGGACCCATACCATGCATATCCTTGTCACCAATGATGACGGCGTTCAGGCGCCCGGTTTACTGGCACTTGCCCAAGCCATGCAATCGCTCGGTGAGGTTAGTGTTCTTGCCCCCGATCATAATTGGTCCGCCTCCGGGCACGTGAAAACCCTCCATCGCCCCTTGCGTGTGAAGGAAGTGACACTTGCGGATGGCAGCCCCGCTTTTGCCACCGACGGGGCACCTTCCGACTGTGTCGCCCTCGCTTTGCTTGGCTTTCTGCCAAAAACGATCGACCTGGTTGTATCAGGCATTAATCCCAATGCCAATCTCGGGCATGACGTTACCTATTCGGGAACCGTCACAGCCGCCATGGAAGGAGCCATATGGGGGCTGCCGGCGATTGCAGTTTCCCTGGAAATCCCGGAAAACCATGGCGGAAGCGTGGATTATTCCTCCGCCGCCAGGATTGCCTTGAAAATTGCAAAAAAAATGATTGCTGCCCGCGACCGTCCCCCAAACCTGTTATTGAATGTCAATATCCCCTACCTGCCGGAGGGGGAAATCAAGGGATGGCGGGTGACCCGCATGGGATTGCGGATTTACCGTGACGAACTGGTGCGGCGGCTGGATCCGCGCGGAAAACCTTACTACTGGATCGGCGGCGATGTGCCTACAGGCGTTCCCGACGAAGGGACCGATATTGGGTCCATCCTCAATGGATTTGTTTCCATCACACCTCTTCAGCTGGACCTGACTGCCCACAGCCTGATTCCGCAACTACAAACCTGGGATTGGAATCCTCCCGAATAAACAGGACTTTGGGCAGGGATTTTTGTTCCTTCCATCCTTGCAGAAACCGTTTAAAATGCTTTATACTAGGTATGAAAGCATCCTGCCAACGGGATGACAGGCGAAAGCCAATACTCACAAAGGAGAATGCGCTTTATGTTACAACATGTACGCGGTTGGATGAAAGATCTGGTTGTTTACGTGGACCCGGATGCCACTGTTGCAGACGCCCTCTCGATCATGCGACATCGATACATTAACAGCGTCATTGTCCAGAAAACGGAAACCAACCCGGAATACGGAATTGTTACATCCATTGATATCTGCGATAAAATCGTAGCCCAACAGCGCAATCCAACGAAAGTAAAAATCCGGGAGATTATGAGCTCGCCATTGATTACAGTCCATCAGGACAGTTCTGTGCAGGAATGTGCTGCCCTGATGAAATCCAAACAAATCCACCACCTACCCGTTGTCAATGATGAAGGCAACCTGGTGGGAGTCATTTCCGCCACGGATTTCCTGATTGTCGCCGAAGCAATGGGTAATAATTTCAGCGACCGCACACTTTCCTGATTCTTAATTGCCTCCCTGTGCGCTGGCTGGAAAGTGACTTGCCAAAAATTTGATGAATAAAATCAACAAATTCCGCAGCCGGAATCCCAAAATCTACCTGCGAAATGGTATTTTCATCCTGGCGCTCCTGGCTGGTATTCTGGGCATCAGCCTGCCTGCCAGCCAACCGGTGAGCGCGCAGAGCGTCTCTCCATATGACTTGATCGCCGCGGTGAATGCCCTGCGTACAGCCAATGGTCTGCCAGCCTACGAAGTGGACTCGTACCTGATGTCCTTTGCCCAGACCCACTCCGAGTATATGGCATCGATCCAATCCATTACCCACACCCGTTCGGATGGCTCCTCCCCGCGCGATTATGGCATTGTGGAAAATATTGCCGGTGGCACCAACCTGTCCCTGGATTATGTGATCTATACCATGTGGTCCGACGCAGATCACTGGCATACGATGGTGGGCATTCCCAGCGGATATATTGGCGCCGGGATTGCGGAAGCCGATGGTTGGACATATTTTACAATTGATGTCCGGCGAACCAGTGGAGGGTACACCTATACCCAACCGGCGGGCGGCACACCAGCAGCCACAGTTCCCCCCATGTATCCTGTGCTTACCGTAACAGCCATGCCGGATGGCTCCATTATTCATGAGGTTCTACCGGGGCAATCCCTGTGGGCAATTGCCATTGGATATGGATTGAAGATTGCCGATCTTCTGCTCCTCAACCAGCTTCCGACCAACGCAGTGATTTATGAGGGGCAAAAGCTGGTCATCCAGCCCGCGAACGGCAGCCCCAACCCTGACACCCACGCCAAAGCCCTTCCTCGGAATTGAGATCCAGGAGGGTCAATCACGCAAAATGATCGCGATTGGGTTGATCGCCATTTGCGGTTTGGGTTTGCTGGTTGTTTTGCTTGGCGGCATCCGCCGAAAATAGGTTTTAAATCATAAAATCCTCGCCCCGCCAAATGCCGTGATCCGGTGTATGGACCGGGGTGGACCTTTCATCGTTGCCACCCGGGTGCGAACCATTCCCATCCGCAACATGAAACTGGAGCAAGTTCTCCAATGCATCCAGGCGTTGCATGACGGATGTAATGGATTCTCCCAACGTATCCGGCAGCCTGCCATGTTCCAGATCAGGCGAAGATGAACGCGGCTTGGATCGAACCACCACCTGCCCCGGCACACCCACAACCACCGAGTTTTCCGGGACCGATTTTACAACCACAGCATTTGCACCAATCCGGCTGCCAGCACCAATGAGAATATTGCCAAGCACCTTGGCTCCTGCACCGATCACCACATTATCTCCAATGGTGGGATGGCGTTTCCCTTTTTCCAGGCTGACCCCACCAAGCGTCACTCCATGATAAAGAGTCACGTTCTGACCAACCTCTGCAGTCTCTCCAATCACCACACCCATGCCGTGATCAATGAAAAAGCCCGACCCAATCCTTGCGCCGGGGTGAATTTCAATCCCGGTCAGGAAACGGGTAAGGTGGGAAATCCACCTTGCCAGCAGCTTCAATCCACGGCTCCACAACCAGTGTGCCAGCCGGTATCCCCAGACCGCATGCAAACCCGGATAGCTGATTACTATCTCCAGGATGCTCCGGGCTGCCGGGTCGCGCTGAAATATCACCTGGATGTCGGACCGGACTGCATTCCAAAATCCGGGATGGATCTCCGATCGATTTGTTGATATTACTGTTGTCTCCATCATTCACCCAACTCTGCAAATAATGCTGTACTGAGATACCGTTCTCCAAAGGAAGGAACAATTACAACAATTAACTTGCCCGCATTCTCCTGCCGGTTTGCCACCTGTAATGCAGCCCATGCAGCTGCCCCGGAGGAAATCCCAACCAGCAAACCCTCCCGGCGAGCCATCTCGCGGGCGGTCTGGAATGCCTGTTCCGCTTCCACCCGAATCACTTCATCATAGATGGTGGTGTTCAATATGGAAGGTACAAACCCGGCACCAATGCCTTGCAATGGGTGCGGTCCCTTAACCCCGCCGGAAAGGATTGGCGACCCCGCTGGCTCCACAGCCACCACCTGGACAGATGGTTTGCGGGCTTTAAGCACCTCTCCCACGCCCGTGATGGTTCCACCAGTCCCCACCCCGGCTACCACGATATCAACCTGCCCATCCGTATCGCGCCAGATTTCCTCGGCGGTTGTCCGGCGGTGGATTTCGGGATTGGCGGGATTGTCAAATTGCCCGACAATCAGGTATCTCGGATCACTGGCTGCCATTTCCTGGGCGCGGCGGATGGCTCCCCCCATGCCTTCCGAGCCAGGCGTCAGGATGAGTTCTGCGCCATAAGCACGCAGGAGCATGCGGCGCTCCCGGCTCATGGTCTCCGGCATTACCAGGGCACAGCGATAGCCGCGGGCTGCACAGACAAATGCCAGCGCGATACCGGTGTTCCCACTGGTGGCTTCAAGAATGATCGTATCCTGCCGGATCAACCCAGCTTGCTCGGCAGCATCCATCATGGCAACCCCAATGCGATCCTTAACACTGTGGGCAGGGTTGAAATATTCCAGCTTGGCGGCAACCTTTGCCAGGCTGCCATTTGTCAGGTTGCGTAAAAATACCAGGGGGGTATTTCCAATTAATTCTGTTACATCATTGGCAATCTTCATTTCATCATCTCCAAAAAAGTTAGCCCCAAATACAAAAAAACAGCCGGATACGAATTTTCCCAAAATCCCTGCGGGGAGGTAGTCCGCTGCCTGGTTGGCTGTTATTTGGAATGGTGGTAAATCACTCAGGCCAGGACTAAATCTCTCCCCGCCCTGGACACAAGCAATTGCTGGATACAAACCACCGTAATTTTATCAACATAGTCATCATTATAATGGCGAAATAATTCCTGTCAAGTGTGAATGTTGATCATTATACAGAACAAATTTGTAATTTAACCTTTTTTCATGAAACAAAATGTGCTATGCTACGTATATCTTTGCGTATCATCATTTTTCGGAGGGAACCATGCGTACAAATCGATTGTTTTGGGGGGTCCTGCTGGCTCTGGCGGGATTGGTATTGCTTGCCCAAAATTTTGGGTTGATTGACCCGGGTTTCTGGAAATATATCGGGGCAATCCTACTCATCTTGATCGGTGTCTGGATCATTGTCCGTCCCAGGCTTGCCAAAGAAGAACTTGCTGCAGAAACCATTACCCTTCCCCTGGAGGGATTGACCGAGGTAAAAGTTGAAATCGAGCACGGCGCCGGGCGGTTGGTGATTGGCTCACTTGCGACACCTGGCGAATTACTTGCCGGAAGTTTCACCGGTGGGTTGCAGCATGAACTGGACGTAACCCAACAACCACCCCGATTAAAACTTCGACCGCCATCAGACAGTTGGAGCATCCCGGTGGGTATTGGTTCCACCGGATTAAATTGGGAAATGGGTCTCAGCCGTGAAATCCCCCTTCACTTGGATATCAAGTCCGGCGCAGGCGAAACCGAAATGGACCTGACAGAACTCCAGGTGAGGAACCTGGAAATTGGTACCGGGGCAAGCTCAACCCATGTCACCCTGCCCGCCCATGCTGGATATACCCGTGTCAAGATTGGTGCCGGAATGGCATCCGTCCGCATTCGCATTCCAGAAGGGGTGGAAGCG
>JAGVUS010000473.1 GCA_019136175.1 Chloroflexota bacterium
TCCACCTGCAGATTCAGCCCCAGCAGCACTGGCTTGACGCCAAAGCGCTTCACCAGTCCCCGCACTTCGATCATGCTCATTCCAAGTCCTGGTTTTTCTTATCGGAATCAATTTTGTTCAATTTTTCAACCAGCACTGTGCGCCGTTGATGATAGCAATCTGTTGTCATATTTCCGACGCGGAATTGATCATCCAGCGCAAGGATCTGGTCAAGAATTTCTTCCTCGCTTTCCAGTTCTTCTTCCACAGCTTCAGCCAGTTGTGCAGAATTCTTTTTTTGCATTCGTGCCAGCCACAATCCTCCCCCCACCAGGACCAGTCCAAAGATGGACAAGCCAATGATCAGGCTGGTTTTCGAACTGGCTGCCAGGCTGGTCGTTCCCTGCCTGGCTGTGGAAACCGTCATCACCAGGGAGCTATCCCTTGTCAATTTCGAAGCATTGTAAACCGATAGATTTACACCCTGGATTTCCCGTTCTCCACCTGGTGTCAATTGGTCACCTTTCACATCCAGGGTGCCTTCCGGTGCCATGACAACAATGGCATTGACCGGTACCGGGATCTGGATGGCAATTTCCTCCTTCCCATCAAACGGGAGGTCGTACCCAAACATCACCTGGTAACCAGCGCCCGGCGGGATGGTCTGCGTATCACCAAAACCAGTCTCCAGCGATGTATATCGCCCACCCAGTTCCCCGCTGTCAAATACCAGGTTGGATGCCCCGGCAGGTAGATGATATTCAACCACCGGATTGCCAGGCTGATCAGCAGTCATGAGCAAATTGGTGGGATTATTCAACAGGAACATTTCCACCACCTGGATGGTGTCTTCATCAATGTAATCCAGAAAAATATGCATCCGATCCGCCCATAACTGCGAGCGGTCTGCAGTGGTGTCGTAGATCTCAACCGGGAGATTCACTTCCTGCCCGGCGGTCAGATCCTCTGCCGCGATCATATCGGATGAAAAGATGTAATTGGCATATGCAACGGTCACAATATAGACCAGCCCGGCATCCAAAGCAACACCCTCAAACCGGAAAGCATGATTCGCATCCAGCATGGCAACCTGGGTGGTTATCACTTCGTGACCTGAAATTCCATTCAGTGTCACTTCCATTTGGTCCGGGACAATTCCTTCGGAGGCATTATATACCCCCCCCGTTATGATGCCCATCCCGGGTGGAACAGATGCGGTACCTGTCACCAATGGGATTGGTTCCGCCCTCGATGCAACCAGCCCATCGGGGATGGAAAACAGGAAAGATTGAACGTAGGCAGCCACAGCACGCCGATCTGACTCACTCAAAAAATCCTTGTATGTGGGCATCTCCGGGGCAATCCCCGTCGTGATGGCTTGATATAAATCCTCCGTGCTCAGGTTGGCAAGACTGGCAGGATTTGTCCAGTCAGGCAAATCAGTGGTTAATGACCCCGATTTGGGACCCTCCCCGTCTCCAGTCTCTCCATGACAGGACATGCAATTTTGCTGGTAAATGATTTCACCAGTTTCCAGGTCTTCATCTATCTGGCTCAGGGCATAGACATAAGCCAGTACATCCCAGCGGCTGGATTCATCCAGGCTGTCCTTGTAGGCTGGCATCAGGCGTTCCATTTTTCCATTGGTGATGACGTCAAACCAATCATTGGGGCGGATTGTGCGAACCAGGGAAGGGCTTCCAATCGGCGGCAATGTAACCGTCAACTGGCTGGCACGGATCCCATCTCCTGCACCTGTTATCCCATGGCAGTCCTGGCACTTTTCCACATAAATGGCAGCCCCCTGTAATGCATCCGGGAGATTGACTGGAACCAATGGTGTTGCCCTGGTGGGAACAATCACTGGCTGGGTTTCATTGGAGGGAAATGTCATTCCTTCAACAATGGAACAACCAGCCAGAAGAAGAGAAAAACCAACCAATACCAGCAGGATTCGATATCGCAAGGGATGGCTCCTTCTATTTGAGCAAGTGTCCGCACTTAGAACAAAATTGATCCCCTTTACTGACCGCCTGTCCGCACTTGGGACAAAATCCTCCAGTACTCGAATTTTGGCGGTTTTTCCGGCGCTCCTCCAGCCGGCGAGCCAGCTGGGGATTGTCAATGTCAGGGGTTTTCCCGTCCGCCACTCCCGTTGTGCCTGCCAGATCTCCACCAACCGCACCATTCAATTGATCCAGGTTTCGCAGAACATCCGCACCCGCTTGCAACAGACTTGTCCGTTGATGAGCATAATCTTCATCCAACACCTTGCCCGTGGCATGATCCGCATCCAATTCGTGGAGGGACTGGAGAATACGATCCTGCTCCGCCAGCAATGCAGACCGCTGGTGATCCATAGTGGATGACGCTTTTTTCTGCATTAATCGCTGGGCAGCCAGGGTACGGTTAAAAAACGGTCGGCTGACAAACAGGATGACAACAATGAAAAAAGCCAGTACAAGAAATAATGAACCTGCATCCATAATAAATTCCAACTCCTTCTTCTACTTCTCCAGGAGGGGGTCTATGACATCCTGAATCTGGCTGGGGGAGACAAATTGTCCATAGTGGAAATACGCAAGCTTGCCTTCCCGATCAATAAAATATGTTTCCGGCACCCCGCGTATGCGGAACATCTGGGAAATTTTGGTCCCCAGGTCAGGTCCATTGGGATAGGTGATGTCATATTGCTCCAGGTAGGCTAATGCCTTGGGCTCAATATCGGTATACCCGATTCCCAAAAACACCACCTCTCCTCCCGGTTCATATTCCCGCCAGACCTGTTCAATAATCTCTGCTTCCTGGGCACAGGGATCACACCAGGAAGCCCAAAAATTAATGACAACCACTTTCCCAAGGAGGTTTTCCAGGCGAATCGTTTCTCCATCAAAGGTGGTTAAATCAAAATTAGGCACCTTCTTCCCAACGGTGATGGGACCCGCCTGTGCCCGTTGCAGACCAACGCCAATAAAAATCAAGAAGCCCAATAGAGCCGTAAATGCCAGGATGGTCACCCATAAGGGTAATGGGCGATGAGCAGTTTTGTTGACTTCCCCGGGTGATTCCATAATATCTCCTTGCACTCCCTGAATGTAGGGATCGTTTTCCGGTTCTGCAAGCGGAATGACAGCCGGTGCGGATTTCCGGTTTTTTCGCAGCATCCGGATGACAATTCCCAGTCCAACCAGAAAAATCACCGGCGGGAGCACATAGAACAGCCAGTTGAATCCCCGCCGCGGCGGAACCGCCAGGACCCGTTCCCCGTACTGCTGAACAAAATAATCATTGATTTGTTCTTCCGTCCAGCCCTCCGCCAATTTTTGACGAATCAACTCACGCCATTGGGCACAGGCAGTGGTTCCGCACACATCCAGGGGGATATTCTCGCACACCGGGCAATACAGCTTGCTGGCAATCTGGTTGACCTCATTATCCGAAGGAAACGGGGTCTGGGCATGGACAGCCGGAACCAGCCCCCAAAAGAGGGCAATCAGAATAACAATGAATATGAAATGATTTCTTGTTTGTTGTTTCATTCTGGATGATCCATAAAAAAATAAGAGGAATGTCACAATTGTTTTTCAAAGCAGGTATGCTTTAATAAGATATTCATGAATCCATGCTGGCGATGCCAGCCACCCCGCTCAAAGATAGGATGATACCATGAAACTTCCCGCGATCTGCCTGGTGTTGTTCACCCTGCTCTTCTCCATTGTTCAGCCAGCCCAGGCGCTCAGCCGGGGTGATGACGGCGCTGCAGCCAATCAGCCAATGCCCAACCGCCAGCTGGAATTGCAGGCGGACTGCACGTACAACCAGACCATTGCCGATCTCCTGAATGAGACCGCCATCGAGCAGTATACGGATTGGATTGAAAAGCTCAGCGGTGAGGAGCCCGTGCTGGTTCGGAACGGATTCGCCGAAATCCTCACCCGGCATACTTCTGCCATGTTTAAAGGTCAGCCATTCCCAGCCGGGTATGAGTATGTTTTGGAAACTTCCCAAAAATACATCCCCTCGGTCTCCCAGATTGAAGAAGATCCTTTTCAGATTTATTCTTCAATATATGGTTGTACACAGCAAAAAACCTGGTGATCACCTACCCCGGATTCGGACCGAATGCAAATGAAGTGGTCGTATTTTCAGCCCACCTCGACAGCACGTCCACCCAATCACAAACCCTGGCGCCGGGTGCCGAGGATAATGCTTCCGGGTCTGCCAGCATGCTGGAAGCCGTCCGCCTGCTGCGTTACTACAAGTTCGACCGCACCATCAAGGTCATCTGGTTCACCGGTGAGGAGCAGGGATTGGTGGGGAGTGAGGCATATGTTTATGACCACCCAACCATTGATTATGTTGCCGATGTCAACCTGGATATGTTCGGGTACGACAGCAACCAGGACCGGTGT
>JAGVUS010000316.1 GCA_019136175.1 Chloroflexota bacterium
GGGACGGGGGCGGGGGCAGCCAGCGTGCCGGGGCTGACGGCGCCCAGGCGCGGGGCGGCGGCAAACCTGCCCATGCCGTTGTGATAGAAGTTCTGCACGGAAAGATCGAACGAAAGGTCGTCAATAAAGCTGGAGCGCTCCAGGCGGCGCGAGAAGAGCGTGCCCAGCCCGCCGAAGTGATCGGCATCGGGGTGGGTGAGGATGACATTCTCCAGCGTGATGGCGGGCATGCCCAGGTCGCGCAGGAATTTCCAGGCGAGGAAGTTGGGCACGCCCTTGCCGAGCATGATGTTGGCGGCGCTCTCGCCGCCGTCCACCAGGTGCCAGCGGTCATCGGGGGTGCGCATCAGCAGACCATCGCCCTGCCCCACGTCAATCACGTACAGTTCCAGCAGCCGTACAGTTCCAGCAGCCCCTGGGGGGAAAGGTGCGCCGGGTTGACCCTGCCCGTCCAGCCGCGCGCCCGTACCAGGGGCGGGGTTTCGGAATCGTCCAGCACCTCCACCGGGTCGCCCCAGAGCAGCCAGCGTTTTTTGCCCGCACCATCCACGAGCGGGGTGGTGAATTTTTGATTGCAGGTGTTCACATACAGCGTCACAGCGGCACCTCCAGCGTGGGAATACATGGAGGATAGCACAATTCCGGGGGGGAATCAATTGGGGGATTTTTTCGCTTGCCCCATTCCCCGCGTGATTCGGCGCGGGGAAGGGTATTTTAGAAAAGAAAATAGCTAACCCGGAAGCATTATATCGTCTTCGTTTCAAGCCAATGCAATATACTTATAATATATTTGGAGTAGCGGGTCAGTTCTGTAATTTCACCTCGAGGGATACGTCCGGACTGATAATCCTCCCAAATTTGCCAGAATTTTTCAAAGTCATCTCGGGGGATCCGCTGGAGGTGTTTGGCAAGGGGAGCTTGAACCACAATCGCTTCCTCAGATACACTCATAATCCGCATGGTATCACCCATATAGCCTTTTAGTTCAGTCCAATTTGGGATCATCAAGCCGGGTGTAAGCACAACCATCAATTTTTCCCAGATTTTATTAAAAAATTCAGCCATCCAGATATCCTCCTTTCCGAGATAGGGGGGTAGGTTTAGAATAACATAAATCAAAAATTAAAGTCAATAGGGTTAAATGACAGTACATCCCACTTTGCGTAAATGCTACTTATAGTATGTAGCCTAACAGTAGCATCGCGGGTATCCTGGTTGTACATTTTCATCTGACAATCCAGGAGCTTGCCATGACCGAGGATGTACTGAAGCGTTTAGGGGCTCGGATTCGTTTTCTGCGCGAGCAGGCAGGAATTTCTCAGGAAACACTTGGGCTGAGATCTGGTTTGCACCGTACGTACATCGGTGCCATCGAACGGGGGGAAAGAAATCCATCGGTGCTCAGTCTTAAGAAAATTGTGGACGCTCTGCATATTCATTTTGGGGATTTATTTCATGAGTAGGGCGTACTATCAATCGACAATTGAGTCTTTCCTGCTTGAAAATCCCCTCACGGTTCTGGGGAAGTTATCAGAACAACACTTCTTCGACCTGGAAGAACAACAAAAACAAGCCTGGCAAGCAGAAATCCAACTTCTCCAGCGCATTCTGGTTCCGTTTCAGGGTCATCTGTTTTTTGAATTTTCGATTCCAAGGATGGGGAAACGCGTGGATGTGGTTTTAATCATTCACGGAATCATTTTTGTGCTGGAATTTAAGGTGGGGGAAACGCACTACTCATCATTTGCCATTGATCAGGTCATGGATTATGCTTTGGACTTAAAAAATTTCCATGAGACCAGTCATTCCTGCCCCATTGTGCCCGTTCTGATAGCAACGGATGCACCTGTAAGAGACTCTGAACTTTGTCAATACGAAGATCGTGTCTATAAGCCACTGGCTGCGAATCAAGAGAATCTGGCATGGATCATCGAAAAATGCGTTCATTCCATTCAAGGTGTACCTGTGAATCCCTTCGAGTGGGAACAGGGACGGTATAAACCAACCCCCACGATTATTGAGGCAGCCCAAGCCCTGTACCGGGGGCATAATGTAGGCGAAATCTCAAGATCAGAAGCCGGTGCTATTAATCTTAGTAAAACTTCCGATGCAATTGACCAGATTATTGACAACGCAAAAAGAAATTATCAAAAAGTCATCTGCTTTATTACCGGTGTACCCGGTTCTGGAAAAACGCTGGCAGGATTAAATATTGCCAACCGTCGTTTGCAGTTTGGGAAAGATGAGCACGCTGTTTTTCTTTCTGGGAATGGTCCATTAGTGACTGTGTTAAGAGAAGCTCTTGTTCGGGATGATGTTTTGAAAGGGGAAAAAAGGAAAGATGCCAGCCGAAAGGCTAAATCATTTATTCAGAACATTCACCATTTTCGGGATGAGTATCTCAAAGATCTCAATCAGCCTTTGGAAAAAGTGGTCATTTTTGATGAGGCACAGCGAGCTTGGGATCAGCCAATGACGGCAAATTTTATGAAGCGAAAGCGGGAACAACCTACGTTTGATCTGTCGGAACCGGAATTTCTGATTGGTGTGATGGATCGCCATACCGATTGGGCTGTCATTATTTGTCTGGTGGGTGGCGGGCAGGAAATTAACCGTGGGGAGGCAGGGCTGAAGGAATGGTTTGTTGCCTTAAAGGAAAGTTATCCGCACTGGAAAACGTATGTTTCAAAACAAATCGTAGATTCAGAATATCAGCTTGAGAGCGCCCCAGAAGCGTATCTTCCCCCAAGCCAATTGGAGATCATTGACGAGCTACATCTCGCTGTATCAGTTCGTTCTTATCGCGCGGAAAAAGTCTCTGCATGGGTGAAGTCCATCTTGGATTGCGATGTCTCCACAGCACGAAACCTATACCCTGAGATTCACTCGAAGTATCCAATCTTTCTCACGCGCGATCTCAACGTTGCCAGAAATTGGTTACGGGAACAGGCTCGCGGGAGTGAGCGAATCGGGTTGCTGGCAAGTTCCGGTGCAGCGCGCTTGCGTCCAGAAGGAATCTTTGTCAATGCAGAAATTGATGTTGCGCACTGGTTTCTCGATGATAAAAATGATGTGCGCTCATCGTATGCTCTGGAAGGGGTTGCCACCGAGTTTGATATTCAAGGGCTGGAGCTTGATTGGGCTGCGGTTGCCTGGGATGCAGATTTGAGATATATCCATGGAAAATGGGTTTATAAAGCCTTTCGGGGTAGTCAATGGCAAGCAGTCAATGATCCGGATAAGCAAAATTACCTGAAAAATGCATATCGGGTCCTGTTAACACGCGCCCGGCAGGGAATGATTATCTTTGTCCCCCGGGGAGATCAACAAGACCAAACTCGTCCGCCCGAATTTTATGATGGAACGTATCAATATTTGCGGAGACTTGGGATCATCGAAATCAATCAACGGTAGGGG
>JAGVUS010000082.1 GCA_019136175.1 Chloroflexota bacterium
AACAATTTCCACGGTCGCACCACCACCATCATATCCTTCTCATCTGAACCGCTATACAAGGATGATTTTGGTCCCTTCACGCCAGGATTTGTACCGGTTCCTTACGGAAATGCAGAAGCATTGCAGAACGCCATCACTGCCAATACCGCTGCTGTTATGATTGAACCGATCCAGGGAGAAGCTGGCGTTATCATCCCGCCTGCCGGATACCTCAAAAGGATCCGCGAAATTTGTCAGCAGAACAATGTTCTCTTGATTGCAGATGAGATTCAGACAGGCTTGGGGCGCACCGGTAAATTATTCGCCTGCAACCATGAAGATGTCCGGGCGGATATGGTAATCATTGGCAAGGCACTATCCGGCGGGTTCTACCCGGTTTCGGCAGTTTTGGCAGACCAAGCCATCCTGGGTTTGTTCAAACCCGGAGAACATGGCTCTACGTTTGGCGGAAATCCGCTGGCGGCGGCAATTGCACGGGCTGCCCTCAAAGTCCTGGTGGATGAACGCCTGGTGGAAAATTCCGCCGCTATGGGTGAGTATTTCATTGAACAACTTGCCGAAATCCCCAGCAGGCACATCAGGGAAGTTCGCGGCAAGGGTTTGCTCATCGGTGTGGAATTAAAGCCGGAAGCCCGTGGTGCCCGTCGTTTCTGCGAGGCTTTGCAGCAACGTGGTATCCTTGCCAAAGAAACCCACGAGCACGTAATCCGTTTTGCCCCGCCGCTCATCATCTCCAAAGAAACCATCGATTGGGCACTCCCCATCATCCGGGAAATCCTCTTGATGGATTAGTTACCCAAATAAAACGGCAGCCAGCTTTTTTGTTGGCTGCCGTTTTTAATAATCTCACTTCCACAGGATTACCATCATGGACTGGAAACAATATTATCAATCCCATCGCATGACCGCATTGGAAGCAGTTCGCCTGATAAAATCCGGCGACCGGGTTTTTTTAACGGGAAACTGCTCCGTCCCTCTCCACCTGTTATCCGCACTGGTTGAATATGCACCCAACCTGCAAAACGTTGAATTATGCCAGGCACTCACGGTAGCCGGTTCGGAGTACGTCAGCCCGGAGATGGAAGGGCACTTAAGGGTCAATTCCTTTTTTGTCAGCCATAATGTCCGCAAGGCAATTCATGAAGGCAGAGCCGATTTTACCCCTGTTCTGCTTTCCGAATTCCCCCTCCTCTTTCAAAAAGGGATTCTCTCACTGGACGTTGCCCTGGTGCACATCTCTCCGCCGGACGAGGATGGGTATTGCCGGTTGGGGATTGAAGCCGGTCTCACGCGCAGCCAGGCAGAATCGGCAAAACTGGTGATTGCCCAGGTCAACAAGCAAATGCCCAGCATGATGGGAGATACCCTGTTCCATGTATCACAACTGGGTGCCATTGTGGAAGTAGATGAACCACTGGCAGAACTTCCGATGACCAATGACACAGACCATCAATTGGTACAGCGGATTGCCGGTTTTATCGCTGAGCGAATTCCGGATGGGGCGACCCTGCAATTGGGAATTGGAGGGATTCCGGATGCCGTTCTGGGTTACCTGTACGAGAAGAAAGATTTGGGAATCCACTCCGAACTGTTTTCAGATGGTGTCATTGACCTGGTGGAAAAAGGCATCATCAACGGCAGCCGGAAAACCATCCATACCGGAAAGATTACCGCAGGATTTATCCTTGGTACCCGTCGACTGTATGATTGGGTTCACAATAACCCTCTCATCGAGATCCGCCGTACCGAGTATGTCAATAATCCCTTTATCATCGCCCAAAACAAAAACATGGTTGCCATTAACTCGGCAATTGAAATTGATCTGACCGGACAGGTTTGTTCTGATAGCATTGGTACAAAGATATACAGCGGCGTTGGCGGACAGATGGACTTCATCTACGGGGCATCCCTGTCGGATGGCGGATTGCCAATCATTGCACTGCCATCAACGACCACCTTGAAGGATGGTACCATCATCAGCCGCATTGTCCCCATGCTAAAACCCGGTGCAGGTGTGGTGACATCCCGCAACCATGTTCATTACATTGCCACCGAATATGGAATGGTGGACCTGTATGGAAAGACCATCCGCCAGAGGACCCAGGCATTGATATCAATTGCCCATCCAGATTTTCGGGATGATTTGACTGCCCAGGCGAAACTATTAAATTACATATAAATCAACCTTTGGTATGCGACTTAAAACTTGTTGGCACAATCCACCTGGGTTGTTGCTGGATTGTGGTTTAATTAATGCGCAGGTTGCTTACAGGCAGCATCCGAATGGAGGCTAACATGTTGCGAAACGCCAAGATAGTGTGCACGTTGGGTCCAAGCAGCCAGGATGAAAACACCATCCGGCAGCTTATCCAGGCAGGTCTGGATGTGGCGCGTTTGAACTTTTCCCATGGAACGCATGCCGGGCATGCTGCCGTCATTGCCATCCTTCGCAGGCTGTCCGCTGAGATGGGAAAACCCATCAGCATTTTACAGGATTTGCAGGGACCCAAGCTCCGGGTGGGAAAATTACCCTCGGAAGGGATTCAACTCAAGGCAGGTCAATCCGTCCTGCTCACCCAGGCAGAAGAAGCCCCTCGGGGGATGGAAGGAACCATCATCCCGATGGATGTGCCCAATTTGACCCATTGTGTCCGTCCCGGTAATCGAATCTTAATGGATGATGGACACCTTGAAATGGAAGTAACGGACGTTTCAGAAGATGCGGTGGAAGCCCGGGTGACATTGGGAGGCGTCCTGTTCTCTCACAAAGGTGTCAATCTGCCGGGAACACATGTGGATATCCCCGGTTTCACGGAAAAAGACCGCGAAGACCTGGCGTTTGGGCTTCAACAGGGCGTGGACGTGGTAGCCATCTCGTTTGTCCGCACAGCAGAGGATATCGAGACCGTCCGAAAAACAATTCGACAGTTATGTCCCACTCAGGCGAATACGCCAATTGTTGCCAAGCTGGAATTGCCGGAAGCAATTGAGAATCTGCACGATATTGTTCATGCAGCCGATGGCGTGATGGTTGCACGCGGGGATCTCGGTGTG
>JAGVUS010000452.1 GCA_019136175.1 Chloroflexota bacterium
ATTTCCAGCGAGAGTGTATTAATATCAATCAATACCTTTTGAATTTTCTCGATTGCCGCCTGGTATGGGGAATTGGTTGCTTCAATTCCCAATGTGTTTTTGCCTTGATTCAGAAAAATTCGATAGGGTGTTTGTTCTCCCCCCAGTGTGTAATTTTTCCATTTGCTCTGATTGGGGAATGCAACTTCGTTTAATTCAGCGAAAACAACAGCATCATTGACGGTGATTTTTCGAAAAACCGTGAAATTATTCCTGGTATTTTGAAGCGCCCGGAGAGTGATGGAGTACATTCCATCTTCTGGAACATCGAATTCATAATAGATCGCGGAACCACTGGCATCCCAGCTCTCACCACCCATCGTGTTTAATAACAACTGGTAGGTATCATAGGGTGACACTTCCAGGCTGCGATCATTCATGGGTCGGATTGAAGTATTGTTTTTGAAGGAAGGAGATTCCGCTTCGATTTCAATCAGGAATTCGCTTGAATCCGCCGCCTGGTTGGTTTCCAGGTACTCCAGGTAGGTGGGATCATCCTGGAATGGCTCAATATAAATACTGCCAAGCAGCATGGCTTCCTTGATCATGCGGAACTCAAGGGTATGCTCGCCTTGGGAGAGTTGAAATTGTAATGGGTATTTTTGACTGAAATTGGCATCCCGGATGGCAAATCTGGTCCAGCGATATACCCTTTCCTGGCGGATCAACGCCTCATTCCCATACCGGTCAAGTGGAAATGCGTCCTGGGTGTTTTGATAGTAGATGGGAAAGAGGATTCGCCGCGATTCAATGGATGGGAATCCGCCATCAATCAGAATCTGCCCTTCAGGAGCGTTGATGAATGACTCGGTGGCAGCCATATCAAAGGACAGGGTGTAGGGTCCATCCTGTTCAATGGAAACCGTGAAATGAATGCTGTCGCCTTGTTGGAGAAAGACGCTTGGCTTGTCATACAGTTGGCTTACTGGATGGTTGCTCTGGGGCAAGCCAAAAGAATCCGCCCGGATTTCAATGCTGCCGTCATTTGTGTCTGCCTGTGCAAAAGCGGAGGTTGTATCGCCCATCCCAGAAGCCGGGATGGAAACAGGCAGGGCTGCCAGGAGGATGATTGTTGATCCAATGATTCGAAGAAGGTTCATGAATTTCTTGGTCATGTGGATTACACTGTTCTCCAAACCTAAAAGATGACAAGGGCGTTGTGATTTCACAACGCCCTTGTCCGATCCAACGATTATTTGTTCATTTCCGCTGCTGCATCAGCCAGGATCTTGTTGGCAAACTCTTCGAGTTGCGCTGCATAATCCTCGTATTTGTAGCGACCCTCATTGGCAAAGTTGAACATGTACCACATATTGACATCCTTGTCCTCGCCAATGTCAATACCGGGCTTGCCTTCCCAGCGGGCATTGATGTAGCCGGGAACAATCTTTGCCAGCGATTCAACCATGCTGTCGTCCAGGTTTTCAAGCGCCATCAAGATGCCGGGTTTGTCTACAAATTTCTTGTAGAGTTCAATGGAGGCATCATCCACAGATACAGGCATCTTGGGGGCGGTGCCCATGGCTTCAGCCAGTTCAGCTTCCTTCTTGTATGCTTCAGAAGAGAAGGTCATCCACTTGGCGAAGTTATATGCTTCTTCCAGGTTGGCGGTAGTCTTGGATACGGTGATGACATCGAAGACAATTGCCTGGTTGCCGCCGGGTACGCCAATGAAATCCCATTCAAACGTTGCATTTGAGACGTAGCTTGGCACCGACCAGGATGCATCCCAACGCATACCAACTTCCTGGTTCAGGAACAATTCCCATGGACCGGTGGATTTGAAATTAGTTTTCTGTTCATCGGTCAGACCCTGCCAGGTGTATGGCTTCATTTCGCCGGTCTTTGCAATGGCTTCCTTGAAGGCGGCGGAATTGTAATTCATCTTCCCGCCGTCGTAGCTGAACCACTTCAGGTTGGGATCAATGGCATTGGAATACCAGCCGGTAATGAATTCCTGCTCGCAGACCCCAAGAATGCCCTTGGAGACATTGGTCAGGGATGTGACTGCAGTATTGAATTCATCCAGCGTGAATCCGTATTCCGGGGCATCCAGGTTGGCAGCTTCAAACAAGTCCTTGTTCACGAAGTAGCCCATCACAAATTGGGCTGCCGGCAAACCATATACTTTTCCGGAATAGGTAAAGCTGTCCTTCAATGCCTGGGGTACATTTGCCCAATCCGCGTCGTTTGCGGTGAACTCTGAAAGATCAGCCAGCCAGCCGTTGGAGACATACAACGGCACATTGTTTGCCATGAAGACGTCGGGCAGTTCGCCCTTTGCGGCGTAGGCTGTCAGAATGGCATCCCAGCCGCCTTCACCGGACATGTCCACAAATTCAATGGTTACATGCGGGTAAAGGTCGGTATACGCTTTGATAAGCTGCCGCTGGATGTTATTTTCCTCTTCCGTACCCAGGTTCCAGTTGGCATACCGCAGGGAGACCGGTTCTTTTGCTGCGGGGGGTTCGGTGGGTTTCTCTGTCACGACCTCGGTAGGTTTTTCCGTGGCAGCCGGGGGTTGAGTCGCCGGGGGTTGGGTTGCCTGTGTGGGGGCGGGTGTGCATCCGGCAAGGCTTGCCATCAGCATGACGGCGACCAGTAGAACAATCAGTTTTCCATAGTGTTTCATTTGTCGTTTCTCCTCTTAAAAATTGAGTGAAATATTGGATGGTCATCAAAACAAGATTTTCTTTCCGATACCTCCTCCTTTCCTACTGTGGCAAATGATGTATTGATCTCCTGTAATGTCTTATCCCATGGTGACTTCAACCCGGTGCATCAGACCATCCGCAAAGATGGGGATCAGATTGCCTTGCACCATGACTCCATCGATACTCATGGATTTGACCCCGGAATGAAGATGATCGGGATTATGAACTGAGATTTCGTACGTTGCATTCCGGAATTTACGGGTGACCCGGTATTCGGACCAGTCTGAGGGGATGGATGGGTCCACCAAAAGCCCGTCCTTTTGCGGGCGGATGCCCAGG
>JAGVUS010000433.1 GCA_019136175.1 Chloroflexota bacterium
GAAGACCGCATCAACAAAAATGCAGTTGATTTAATCGAGCAGTACGATATCCGCACCCCCAATGCAGAGACATCGGTCGGCTCGCTTTCGGGCGGCAACCAGCAAAAAGTCATCGTCGCCCGCGAATTTTCCCGTCCCATCCGCTTCCTGGTGGCATCCCAACCCACCCGCGGGCTGGATGTCGGCTCGATCGAGTACATCCACAACCGAATCGTGGAAAAACGGGACCAGGGCACAGCCATCCTCTTGGTTTCACCGGAGCTGGATGAGGTCATGGAGCTTTCGGACCGGATTGCCGTCATGTACAGGGGTAAAATTGTCGCGATTGTGGACTCGGACGTGGCAACCAAGGAATATATTGGTCTCCTGATGGCTGGCATCAGCCCGGAGACACTCCCACCACCCACGGAAAAGCATGCCGTGGAAGCAACTTTATAAAAGGAGAGGGGTGAACCTGTGGCAAAGAAACAGAAAACTCCAATCGATGCCGGTAAGGCAATCCTGCAGGAAGTGACCGATGGACCTGCGCCCTCCAAAGGTGGGAATCAAAAACGCCGCCAGGTGCTGCTGATTCCCGCCCTGGCGGTTGTCACCGGTCTACTGATTGGCGCAATCATTATTCTCCTCACCACAGAGGAGGTATATGCGTCCAGGCACTCTTCAGCGGAGATGCCCTGGAAATCCGCAGGGCATTCAATCCCTTCCTGGAAAGCCTGGTCGTCTCCACACCCTATATCTTTGCGGGGCTGGCAGTTGCACTTGGATTTCGTGCCGGTTTGTTCAATATTGGCGTTGAGGGACAGCTCTTCATGGGCGCCACGGCAGCGACTTTTGTGGGGTATGCCTTAAAGGGTCTCCCGGCAGTCATTCATATGCCACTGGCAATGCTTGCCGGTGCAATTGGCGGCGGACTGTGGGGCTTCATCCCCGGTTGGTTAAAAGCCAAGACCGGCGGGCACGAGGTGATCAATACCATCATGCTGAACTGGATTGCCTTCCGGCTGACGGACTGGCTGTTAAACGGTCCCATGCAGCGACCCAATTCCGGCGGCGTCCCCATCAGCCCGATCATTGAAAAATCCGCCCAGATTCCCCAGTTCTTTGGCAGCCCCATTCGTTTCCACCTGGGTTTTTTCATTGCCCTGGGGATTGCCTGGCTGGTCTACTGGTTCCTGTTTAAAACCACGTGGGGCTTCAACCTGCGCACCGTTGGCGCCAATCCCAACGCCGGAAAGTACGCCGGTATGAATATTGTCAAAAACACCATCCTTGCCATGACACTCTCGGGAGCACTTGCCGGGCTGGCAGGCGCAAACCAGGTGCTGGCAATCACCCGCAGCATGGCAATGGGGCTTTCCTCCGGGTATGGGTTTGACAGCATTGCCCTGGCACTGTTGGGCAACAGCACCCCGCTGGGTGTTGTCCTCGTGCTGATCTTTATTGCAGCTCCCGCCATCATCCGGTCGCTCTGGCGCATCAAGGCAGCAAAGGTCGGTGAGGAAGGGGTGACTGTCACCACCACCTGGGGAGGAGGTCACTAATGGCTACCACCGTTATTCAACGTCGTAAACTGGAGGTTTCCTCCCCCGTACGCCAGCGCGTGATGGGGATCCTGTTCCTGGTGTTCGCTGCGTTGATCTATTTTGTGTTTATCCGAACGACCTCTCCGGATGCGAAAACCACGTTTGTAATGACTCCCGGCGGGTTAACCCAGGGCGTTATGGGAAATTGGGTTTTACCTGCCCAAACCACGCTGTATATCCTGGCAATTGTCTCCGCCATCCTGGGCGGCATCCAGGTTTCGCGCGGATTTGGGCGTGCCACAAATGTCATCCTGGGAATTGTTTCGCTGTTCTTCGTCTTCAGCTTCCTTACCTGGTCGGCGGAAGGGCAGTCCCTTAACCTGGGCGGCATGCTCAGCAGTGCAGTCCTGCGCGCCGTACCCATCACGCTGGGGGCATTCTCCGGTGTTTTGTGCGAACGGGCGGGCGTGGTTAACATTGCCATCGAGGGTATGATGCTGATGGGCGCCATGGTGGGAGTGTTTGTAGGCTCCATAACCAAATCGCCCTGGCTGGGGCTGCTGGCAGCCATTGCCAGCGGTGTTCTGCTTGCCTGGGTGCTGGCTGTTTTATCCATCAAATACAAGATTAACCAGATTATCTCCGGTACGGTCATCAACATTTTCGCCACCGGGTTCACGTCCTACATCTCGGCAAAGTTCCTGCAGACCTACCAGCATCTGAACAACACACCCATGTTCGGCAGGGTGCCCATCCCCGGTCTGGCGGATATTCCCCTGATTGGTCCCATCTTTTTCAATACCAACCTGTTTGTCTATGCCATGTTCATCTTCCTGATCATCCTGCAGGTGGCATTATTCTCCACCCGCTGGGGTCTGCGATTGCGGTCGGTGGGTGAGCATCCCAAGGCAGCCGATACACTGGGCATCAATGTATTCAAAACCCGCTACATGGCGGTTCTGCTGGGCGGTGCCATGGCGGGGTTTGCAGGCGGTTACTTCACATTGGGATCGGTCGGTCGGTTTGATGAGATGATGACAGCCGGCCGCGGTTTTATTGGGCTGGCGGCAATGATCTTTGGCAACTGGACCCCGCTGGGATCCTTTGGCGCCGGTCTGCTGTTTGGGTTCGCAGATACCCTGGGTTCCAAGCTAACCATCCTTGGCAGTGCCATTCCGCCGGAGTTCATGGCAATGCTTCCCTACATTGTCACCATGGTGATCCTGGCAGGCGTGGTGGGTCGCAGCCAGGGTCCTGCTGCCGATGGCGTCCCCTACGAAAAAGAATAGGATTTCTGCCTGCCTTCCAAACCGGGGTGACAGAATCACCCCGGTTTTTTATTTATCAAATTCTCATTGATCATCTCCCACCACGCCGGGATGGATTATAATGCAACCGGCACATCAAGAATTTTTGAGAGGGAATTTTTATGAGCACAATTCAGGTTGAACACATTTCCAAAAACTTCGGTTCACAACGCGCCGTGGACGATGTCTCATTTGAAGTGGAGCGGGGAGAAATCTTCGGACTGCTGGGACCCAACGGGGCGGGCAAAACCACCACCATCCGCATCATCCTGGATTTATTCAAACCCGATTCCGGCAGGGTGAGCCTGTTGGGCGGTGCAATGACCGAAGACAAGAAGAACCGGATTGGCTACATGCCTGAGGAACGCGGCTTGTACCAGGATATCCAGCTGGAACGCACCCTGGTCTACCTGGCAACCCTCAAGGGTTTATCAAAGGCGGAAGCGAAGAAACGAATTGACGAATACCTCGTCCGGTTTGACCTGGCGGAGCATCGCAAGAAAAAGATCAAGGAATTGAGCAAGGGCATGCAGCAAAAAGCCCAGTTGATTATCACACTGGTGCACAAACCGGAGTTAATCGTCATCGACGAGCCGTTTGCTGCACTCGACCCGGTGAATACCCAGATGGTCAAAGATCTTCTCCGGGAGGAACGGAGCCGCGGCACCACCATTGTCATGTGCACCCACCAGATGCACCAGGTGGAGGAGTTATGTGACCGGCTGGTACTGATTAACAAGGGCAAATCAGTGCTGTATGGCGAATTAAACCAGATCCGCCGCCAGTATGCCGGTTCCGACCTGAACGTGCGCGTCATCGGCACCCTGCCCACCGACCTGCCGGGCGTGGAACAGATTACCGCCAACAATGGCGGTCACCGGCTGCATCTTCGCCAGTCCAGTTCCCCGCAGGCTGTCCTGCGGTCATTGGTGGAGCGCGGCTTGCAGGTGGAGCAGTTTGAAATTGCCGTTCCCACGCTGGATGAGATTTTCATCCAAGTGGTGACCAACCCGGAGACTGCAGGATGAGCAAGACCTGGCTGATTATTAAACACGAATATTTGCACCATGTCCTGAACAAGCGTTTCCTGCTTGCCCTGCTTGGCATGCCAGCGTTGTTGATCGTCAGCAGCTTGTTTGGGATCTTGGCAGTGGCAATCGGCTCCAATAACACACCCATCGGTTACGTGGACCAGGCAGGTTTCATTGTAGAACCAGCCCCCGTGGAAGAGGAAACCTTCCTGGAACCTCCCCTGCCGATCCTGAAATTTGGTGATGAACCTGCCGCCCGCGCAGCGTTGGATGCTGGTGAATTGCAGGCTTATTATGTTTTCCCAGCCGATTACATGGCGTCCGGAGTGGTGCGCCTGGTAGCGCCGGATCCGGTTACCAGCCGGGCGCAGTCTGATCTGATCAAGTTGATCCGTCACAACCTGCTGCTGCAGCAGCCCGCCAACGTGGCGGAGCGCGTCCTGGAAGGACCGCTGGTGGAGGTTCGATCCAGCGACCAGAAGCAGAAACTCTCCAGCGAGAACTGG
>JAGVUS010000013.1 GCA_019136175.1 Chloroflexota bacterium
GTCATGCAGGAAAAGGGCATCACCTTTGAATACAAGTTCGGCACCATGATTGAAATCCCGCGCGCTGCAGTTACCGCTGCGGAAATCGCCTCGGTTGCAGAATTCTTCTCCTTCGGCACCAACGACCTGACCCAGATGACCTTTGGATACAGCCGTGACGATGCCGAGCGATCCTTCCTTGCCACCTACGTGGAAAAAGGCATCCTGCCCAAGAATCCGTTCCAAACCCTGGATCGTGATGGCGTGGGTCGCCTGATGAAAGTGGCAGTGGAAGACGGCCGCGCCGCCCGCCCAACCCTGGAAGTTGGTATTTGCGGTGAACACGGCGGTGATCCAGCCTCCATCGAGTTCTGCCACCTGATTGGTCAAAACTACGTGAGCTGCTCCCCCTTCCGCGTTCCAGTTGCCCGGCTGGCTGCCGCACACTCGGCACTGAAGCATAAACCCAACTAAGGGCTCTCTGAACCAACTCATCCAAAACGGGATGGCTGACCGCCATCCCGTTTTTTTATACAAACGTTATAAATACATTGTACACTATTTGCATCAACAATAGCCAGTAAGGTATAATCACGTCGCTATCATTGCGATATGGAGAGTGACATGGACAAAATGGAACATCTGGATTTGTATCGTCAAATGGTGATCATCCGCCGGGTGGAGGAACGCGCAGCTGAACTCTACCAACAGGGGAAAATTGGCGGGTTTTTGCACCTTTATATTGGACAGGAAGCCGTCAGCACTGGCTTGATTTCTGCCCGCCGCCCGGAAGACCCCGTCATCACAGCCTACCGCGATCACGGCGTTGCGATCAACTGTGGGATTTCTGCAAAAGAGGTGGTTGCCGAATTACTCGGCAAAGCCACTGGCTGCTCCGGGGGGAAGGGCGGCTCCATGCATATGGCAGACGTGACCAAAAATTACTGGGGCGGGCACGCGATTGTTGGTGCACACCTGCCCATTGCATCCGGACTGGCGCTGGCAGATGCTTATAACAAAACTTCCGGGGTGACCATCTGCATGTTTGGGGATGGCGCATCCAACATCGGCTATTTTCACGAAGCATTGAACCTCTCCAAGGTCTGGAACCTGCCCGTCCTGTGGGTGTGCGAGAACAACCAGTATGGCATGGGAACCGCCGTGGAACGGGCATCGGCAGTTTCGGAAATGATCCAAAAAGCCAGTGGTTATGGAATGAAGGGAGTGCGAATCAACGGAATGGACCTGATGGAAGTTCGGGAAACTGCCGAAAAAATGATGGCGGAAATCCGTGCTGGAAGCGGTCCCCAATTCCTGGAGATTATGACCTATCGCTTCCGCGGGCACTCCATGGGAGATCCGGAACGCTATCGCAAGGCGGATGAAGTACATCAGTGGCAGGAGAACGACCCAATTGGCATCCATCGAAAATACCTGCTTGACCACCAGATTGCCACGGAAGAAGAACTGAACCAGCAAGACGACCTGGCGGAGAAAGAAGTCCAGGAGGCGGTGGAATTTGCAGAATCCAGCCCGGAACCGGCTGCCGAAGAACTCTTTAAGCACATCTATGTTGAGGAATAGGGAGGAAGACATGGCAAAAATTACCATGCGGGAAGCCATCTCCCAGGCATTGTGGGAGGAAATGGAACGCGATCCCAAGGTCTTCATCCTGGGAGAGGAAGTGGGGGTTTGGGGCGGAACATATGCCGTGACCAAGGGATTTTACGATCACTTTGGACCGGAACGGGTACGGGACACCCCCATTGCAGAAGCGGCAATTGTTGGGGCTGCCATTGGCGCATCGATGCGGGGACTGCGCCCGATTGCCGAATTGATGACAATCAACTTTGCCTTCTCGGCAATGGATCATATTGTCAATGAGGCAGCAAAAATGCATTACATGTTCAATGGGCAGATGACCCTGCCCATGGTCATCCGCACGGTTGGCGGCGGTGGACGGCAGCTTGGGGCAACCCATTCCCAGACTCCGGACGCCATTTTTGCTCACTTTCCCGGCTTAAAGGTGGTAGCACCCGGAACCCCGGCAGATGCCAAGGGACTGCTGAAATCCGCCATCCGCAGCAATGACCCCATCTTCTTCATTGAGCATGCCACCCTCTACCAAACCCGCGGGGAAGTGCCGGAGGGTGAACACCTGGTCCCCATTGGGAAATCCACCGTGCAGCGGACCGGGCGGGATGTTACAGTCGTTACATACAGTAAAGGACTGGAGATCTCCTTGAAAGCTGCCGAGCAGCTTGCGAAGGATGGAATTGAGATTGAAGTTGTGGATCTGCGTACCCTGCGCCCACTGGACATGGAACCCGTGCTGGAATCCTTTAAGAAAACCAATCGAGCGGTCATCGTGGAAGAGGGTTGGCTGTCCTTTGGTGTGGGTGCGGAGATTTCCGCCCGAATCTATGAAGATGCATTCGATTACGTGGATGCTCCAATCCGCCGGGTGGCACAAAAGGAAGTCCCCCTGCCCTATAACCGCACACTGGAGCAAATGGCTCTCCCCCAGGTGGAGGATGTCATCAAGGCAGTCAAGGAGGTGATCTAATGGCTGATGTTGTCAGCATGCCCAAGCTGGGTTTTGACATGGCAGAAGGCACCCTGGTTCGCTGGGTGAAGCTGGAAGGCGAAACCGTGAACAAGGGGGATATCCTGGCGGAAATTGAAACCGACAAGGCAACCGTGGAGGTTGAATCATCCTTTGCAGGAGTGGTTCACAAACACCTGGTGGAACAAGGCAGTGTTGTGCCGGTGGGTACGCCCATCGCCATTATTGCTGCTCCGGGTGAGCAAGTGGAAGACATTCCAACCACACAACCCGCGCAGGAAGTTCCTGCCCAGGCACAAACCCCGCAGACAGCCCCCGCCGCCCCCGTCCAACCAGCTGCAACCCCGACAGCACCCGCTGGTCCGGTGAAAGCCAGCCCGCTGGCACGCCGGATGGCAACTGAGCAAGGTCTGGACATCCATACATTGCGCGGCAGCGGACCAGGGGGAAGGATTGTGAAACGGGACGTGGAAA
>JAGVUS010000426.1 GCA_019136175.1 Chloroflexota bacterium
GGGAAATACCATGGACCTGGAAGAAGCGCACCTTAAGGATGTGGTGCATTTCACCAGTGGACAGGCGTATGTCTATGTTGAGGGCTGGGATCGGGTTCGCCGTGTTCAGGCTCCAAATTTTAAAAAAGAACACAATCTGGAGGAACCTCAAACAGACTTGGAAGTTCAAGATTCCATGCATTACTTTGAGGAATCCAATCCAGCACTTTTTATGCCTTTTGAGGAATGCCCGGAGGGATGTAATATTTGCAACCGCCGGGTTCGCAACCAGGCTGAAAGGTTTGTCAGGCAGGTCACAAACCGCGAAAATTCATTCGAGAAGAAAGTGATTCCCAATTCCACTGAGCCATTGTTGGCAACAGCCTGCGGAACTTTTTATTATCATGTTCGGGCAAAGGTGATTGCGATGAAGGCGGCAGGGGAAGCAGTTGACGCGGTGTTTCCCTATTGCGCATATCTCCATGTCATCCATTTCCACCCGGAAATTATGAACGGATGCAAGAAACACAGCAAGTTGTGTACATGTCAAGCCGAAGGGCGGGATAGCATGTACCAAAAATTCCTGCGATTATCCCAATCCATTTCAGAACAGGAGGATCAAAATGCCTGAAGTAGATGAAAACGGTGTTGAAAGGACTGTGGAACAAGTCGAATCACAGACCGAGCGAGTGGAAAGCCAGTTGCAGGAAGTGGAACAAGCCATCCAGGAACTGGAAAACCGGATTAGTAGCTTGAATTCAAAAGGTGATTCGGAAATTGCGGGAGCCCTCGAATCCAGTCTTTCTGAAAAACGCCAGGAAGAGGAGCAGATCCGCCAGGAAGCCAGCCAGCTGGCATCCCAGCTTGCAGAAGCCCGCCAGGAAGTCACACGAGTGGACCAATGGAACAATGAGGCGCACCAGGCTTTATCGGGTCTGTCGGGAATGGGAATTGATACCAGTGAGGCGGAAAACCGTGTTGCGGACCGCGAACGCTGGACGGAACAACAGGATGCCCGAATTAGTGAACTGGAACAACGACTTTCTGCAATTGCTGGTCACGGTTGAATCGCCGGGGCAGGCTCCTCGGAAACCGATTGGGCAGCGGTCAGTGATGCCAACCGCGCCCAGGGTGACCAGGTGGAGAAGGATGCGCTGTCCGATTTAAAGAAAACCCTCAATTTCCAGCGGGCTGGTTTGGGAATGCATGTTGGCAGGCAGGGATTGGATGCCTATGGGATTCGTTCAACCGATAAGGGTTTTTCGTTTAACCGGGTGGAAATTAAATCCACCCGTATCAATCGAAAAATCACTGAAAAATTTGTTCTCAGCCGGTTGAAAGTGGATAAAAATGGCTTGCAGCAGGGAAGCCGGTTGTATGGTCAGGACAGGTTGGAGAAGGCTTTTCAATCAGGAAACATTTGGGCGCGGTTTGTGATGAGCCGCCAGGCAAGCATGGGCAGGGGGCGGTGCTGGATGAGTGCAGATTATATTTATTTCAAGAATGTCCGGACAGGCGAAAAAGCACTATTCCGCGTGTTTTCCAACCGGGCAGGCAACCGAATTGTCCGGCTAAAAAGAATTTCGCTTTGAATTGGTGGTGAAGATGATTAAGGACTACCTGGAAAAATTTGGCTGGGAATTTACGGAAGTGGAAGAAAACCTTCTGGTGACAAGTTTTCTGGATGAGAAAGAGCAAGTTTATCCACTCTTAATCACCATCCAGGACCAGGTGGTTTCATTTACATACGAATATCAACTTAAACCTGGCGCAGTGACGAACCGCCAGCAGCTATTGATCCTGGCTCTCCGGTATAATTACGTTTGGCCATTTGTAAAAATTGGTTTAAATGATGAACAGGATGCCCTCGTGTTGAGCCTTGATTTTTTTGAAGGGGCGGTATTGTATTCCCAATTTGAAGAACTGTTGGGGATTTTTGTGGAGAGCGTCCTGCTATGTTCAGACAGTTTCCAGGAAATCCACAGGGAGCCAACCAACTCGGGAGAATGATTGAACTGAATTATCAATGATTACTTCTTTATTTTGGGGGCAACAATCCCCATTGCCCGGTCATAGTGATCATTGATAATTTTTTCACCCAGGATGTTGCCATAAGTGAGGAGAAGCGGCATCTGGCTGGTATCATCCATTTCAATGGATTCATCCATGTCCACCTGGAATCGGCGAAAATCAAGTTGATCAAAGAAAGTATCCACCAGGTGCACCTGCTGGTCGTCTGCAGATTGGAGAAAAGCTCCAAAAATGGGGGTCAGCCATTCCCAGGCAAAACGTTTGGTGGCACCTTCCGGCTGGTAGGCATGAGGTGACCTGCCAGTTCCCAGGCTGATGAGGGTTGTTTCCGACGGTTCCCATGCCAGGCAGAAGCAGGCTTCATAGGCTGCCAGGTAGCAGGGGTTGGCGTACGCACCAACCCCGCCATCGATATAACGTCCATCCACCAAAGGAAAGTAAGTTGGTACCGTGCAGGATGCTTGGACGGCTTTTACCACCTGCCAGTCACGGTATTCCTCCTTCCATGGTTTGATGAACATGGTGTGATTGGTGAGCAGGTCAAAGGAGGTGATGACAATATCAAACGGGGGAGTTCCTGTCCAGAAATCGCCCATTTTCAGGTGCCCAAAATAAGCAGCCAGCTGATTGATTAATGCTTCCGCGGGGTAACGGTACCGGCTAAGGGGAAACAGTGCTGTCCGCCAGGATTTTGGGAAAACTTTCTCTCCCAGGTTGAGGTATAAATCGGTCAATTCCAATGCCGTCAGTCGGGCGCCAATCCCGGCAGAGATGATGGAGCCGGTGCTGGTTCCTGCAGCAAGCTGGAATACCTGGTGGCAGGGCGTACCGAGATATTCCTCAAGGATGGAAAGTGCCCGGGTGGAGACAATGCCACGGATTCCACCACCATCGATTGCCAGCGCCACATGTTTTCGGAATGGTTTCATGATATTGATTATAGTGCAAACAATATTTGATTCAAGCCCGGATCAATTTTC
>JAGVUS010000121.1 GCA_019136175.1 Chloroflexota bacterium
CCGGTTGAGCTGGCGGAAGACGATCACGCCGTCCAGCCGGTTGATGAACTCCGGGCGGAAGACCCGCTTGAGTGATTCCATCAGCTTCTTGCGCATTTCCTCGTAGGAGACGCGCTCCTCTTCGGTTTCGTCCCGCTGCAGGGTGAAGCCCAGCGAGGTCTGCCTGCGAATCATGTCGGCGCCAACGTTGGTCGTCATGACGATGATCGTATTGCGGAAGTCCACCTTGTGACCGCGCGCATCGCTGAGGTGACCCTCTTCCATGATCTGGAGGAGCATATTGTGCGCCTCGGGGTGCGCCTTTTCGATCTCGTCGAAGACCACGATCGAATAGGGGCGGCGGCGGATGGCTTCGGTCAGTTGACCGGCATCCTCAAAGCCCACGTAGCCCGGGGGCGCGCCCACCAACCGGCTGACGGTGTGGCGCTCCATGAACTCGGACATGTCCAGCTGGATGAGGGCATCCTCGCTGCCAAACATGAAGGTCGCCAGCGCCTTGGTCAGCTCGGTTTTGCCCACGCCGGTGGGTCCCAGGAAGATGAAGGAACCAATCGGGCGGCGGGGGTCCTTCAACCCGGCACGCGCCCGGCGCACTGCCTTCGAGATCACCTCGATTGCCTCGCCCTGCCCGATGATGTGGGCATTCAGTTCCTCTTCCATGTGCAGCAGCCGCTCGGTTTCGGTCTCGGTCATCTGCATGACGGGCACACCCGTCCACATAGAGACCACCTCGGCGATATCCTCGGCGGTGACCACCGGGCTGTTGTTGCGGTCAAAGCTGGTGCGCAGCCGGTTGAGCTGGCTTTCCAGCGAGGCTTCCCTTTCCAGCAGGTCCTGGGCTTCGTCCATCCGCCCGTTTTCCACCGCCAGGCGGTGCTGCTGGCGCGTCTCGCGAATTTGCGTCATGATCTCCTTGGAGGAGCGCGCCGCGGGGCTCTTATACATCCGCACCCGCGAGGAGGATTCGTCAATCAGGTCAATTGCCTTGTCGGGCAGGAAGCGCTCGGTCACATAGCGGGCGGAAAGCCGCACGGCAGCGTCAATCGCAGCGTCCGAGATGATCAACTGGTGGTGATCCTCGTAGGCTTTACGGATGCCGCGCAGGATTTCGATGGTTTGCTCGATGGTTGGCTCCTCCACCAGGATCGGCTGGAAGCGGCGCTCGAGGGCGGCATCGCTCTCGATGTGCTTGCGGTACTCGTCCAGCGTGGTTGCGCCAATCACCTGCAGTTCACCGCGCGAAAGGGCAGGCTTGAGGATGTTGGCGGCATCCACCTGCGAACCGGCGGAACCGGCGCCCACCAGCATGTGCACTTCGTCAATGAACAGGATTGCGCCGCTCGACTTCAACTCATCAATCACCCGCTTCAACCGTTCCTCGAACTGCCCGCGGTACATGGTACCTGCCACCAGCGAACCCACATCCAGCTGCAGGACATGCTTGCCAATCAACGGCGCAGGGACATCGCCTTCCACGATGCGCTGTGCCAGCCCCTCCACGATGGCGGTCTTGCCCACACCGGGCTGACCGATCAGGGCGGGGTTATTCTTGGTGCGGCGGGCAAGCACCTGGATGACGCGTTCAATCTCCATTTGCCGCCCAATCACCGGGTCGAGCTTGCCCTCCTCCGCCAGGGCGGTCAGGTCGGTGGCAAGCTGGTCCACCAGCGGGGTCTTCTCACCCTTTTGCTGTTCTTTCTTCGATCCGGCAGGGGGCTGCTGTGCACCGGCGGGGGATGCCGCCGAACTGCTTTCCTGCATCACCCGGCGGGTTTGCCGGCGGATTTGTTCGGGCGTGATGCCCAGTTTCTTCAGCGCTTCCAGTGCCAGCCCCTCGGTGGAGCGCACCAGCCCCAGCAGGAGATGCTCGGTGCCGATGTAATGATGATCCAGGCGGCGCGCCTCCTCGATGGCAAATTCCAGCACCTGCTGGACGCCAGCCGAGAGGTCAATCCGCTGCCCGGTGGTTTGTCCAAACCCGGAAAGCCGCTCCACGATCTCGCGGACGCGGTCAGGCTCCAGCCCCAGGTCGCGCAGGACCCTGCCTGCCACGCCGCCATCCTCTTCCATCAAACCCAGCAGCAAATGCTCGGTGTTGATAGTCGGCTGGCGCAGCCGTTCGGCTTCCTGTTGAGCCAGTCCAAGCACCCGCCGGGCGCGTTGGGTAAATCGTTCCAATCCAGCCACAGATACTCCTTTGCGTGAAATGCCGGGCAGATGGTGTTGGCTCCGGCTTCCACCAGCGGTTTGCGGGGGTTACAGCACCACGGCGGATGGCTTCCGCCGCTGGTCGTGGTGGTCCGGAAAGGTCGGCACGGCTTTCATGCAGCCTGATTCTACCAAACTTTGAAGGAAATTCCAGTCACACCCCCCGCCAGGATGCTACAAATGGATAGGAGTTTCATTAACATTTTGCCGGTCATGGCTGCCAGGTGAGAAATGCCTGCAGCAGCTTCAGGTTGGCGTTGAAATCGGTGTCGTAATGGTTGGTCAGTTCCACGTCCACGGCGGCAATTCCCAGCACGGCAGCCCAGTCCACCAGCTGACCGGTGTACTCGCAGCCTGTATCCACTGGCGGGAAGCGGTAGCCGCTGGCGGCTTCCAGCACCTCCGCCAGCCGGGTGGAGGGGGTATCCTGCTCCCCGCCGCCCGCAAAAATCCCCAGCCCGGCGGAATGGTAGCTGATCAGCACCTGCACCTGCTGCACCACCAGGAAGCCCGCCAAAGCCTGGGTTTCCGGCTCGGAGTGGGCATATTCCCCGCCGGTGATGGCTGCGTCCCCGTAGCAGCCGGAGCGGTTCCAGTCCTCCTTCCAGTTGACGCCCCAGTTGCGGTTCAGGTCCACGTTGTTGGCGTTGGGGCGCCCCGTTTCCCCGCGGGCGGCGCCATCCGGGTTGAACGACCGCAGGATGTAGAGGGTCACCTCCGGCGGAACCATGCCCGGGTTTTCCTTCAGGTGTGCAATCAACTGGTCTGCCAGCACAATGGT
>JAGVUS010000342.1 GCA_019136175.1 Chloroflexota bacterium
TTTTCCACATTTGACCCCGGTTATCCACAGTTTTTCGCGGGTTATCCACAGTTTTTGGCGCCTGGCGGAAGTTCCGCCGGATTTGCACCTGTTTGGACAACCCCCCACAGGTGGCAGGTGACTTTTGGGAGGATATGAGATTCCATCGGTGAGTCTGCCAGTATAATGATTGGGAATGGACATTTCTTCTTCATCATCCTGCACGAGGGTTATTCCACGACATTTACAATCATTTGTTTGTTCCTGAGCCTTGCGGCATGGATCGGTTATTTTGTGGGGAAAAAGAAAAACCGCCTTTTATTCATCCTGGGGATTGTCCTGGCAGTTCTTGGAGCAATTCTGCTTCTCCTCGGCGCCATGCTGAAAGAATAAGCGGTTGACTGGGAAGTGAATCCGCCCGGCAGTGGTGGAGAAATTAATTACAAGACCGGATCAAACGGAAGTGATAAGAACCGAATTACAAATCACTGTTGATCTGAAGAAAATTGTATTGCGACCGGAAAGTCGAATTTCTTTTCATCTAAATGTTTTAATAAATAAAGGGCATTTAAAACACAATTCTTGGAATCATAATTTGCATAAATAAAGATTTTTCTACCATTGTATTCATAAGGATACTGGGCTAACCTTTTGTCTGGTTGCTTGGTATCCAAAAGGTATTTGGTCTTGCCAGCATTATCTAATAGAGGGATATGAATATTTGGATTATGATCCAAGACAAAATAACAACAAAGGGTAAGAATTTCTCTCCAGGTATGGATCGGTTTTAGTGTTCCATCAGGTAAGCGTAACAAAGAAGGCGACTTCATGCCTTTGATATCCAGACTCAGCTTTGATAATTCAATGAATTGATTTTCATTGACAGGCTGATGTGGATTGACTGGAACTGTGGAGGCGGTTTTTTCCATGGGTTGTTGAAGCGTTGTTAATAATGCCCGTATTTCAGTAATTTCATTTCGCAAACCAATGACTTCTTGCTCGATGGAACTCGAAGATAAAGTATCTTCAACTTCATTAGGCCAGTAATTAGCGGCATCAAGTTTTTGAATCAAGTAACAGGCACTATCAAGTAAATTGTCTTCGTATAAATTCAACGTTCTCGTTGAACCTACATTTCCGGGGATATAGTCGGTATAGTGTTCCCAGATAACGCCATCTGTAAGAAATATATCTTTGACACCAGAGGCAAATGCATACATAACCAGGTTCAACACAATGCTTTTGTCGCTTAAATTTCCCCCCAAAGGTTTCGCCTCAATAATGATATTAATTTTATTTTGGGGATCTTTAAGTGCATAATCTACGCGCGATTGAGGCGGTATGGTTTTTTCAAATTCGATCATATTGGGATTTGATGAATCCCAACCAAGAAAACGAATTAATGGATCAATCAAAGCTATTCTTGTGGAAGCTTCACTTCTGCTTAAAAAAGATTGATATTTTTGTGCTGTATTTCGTAAGTGCTGGAGAGTTTCCAGCAGATTTCCCACCGGACTGTTAACTTTCATCTTTATCTCCTCAATAGGGCAGACAGATTTTGAATGATCGAAGAACAGGAAATACTATTGAGTATATTAATATTAGCATAAATTCAAAAAACATTAGGCAGGTTGTGTGGGGTTCTCTCCCCCCCTACACATCCGGGCAATAGAATAAGGCTCTCGCAGGGCACGGGTCCCGCCATGGCAGCCTTTCATTAACGAAAGACACCTCCCACCAACGCGGGACATTCCTCCCCTTGACATCTGCTCCAACCGGCGTATAATCATATTCACTCGATTGAATATGATGACGCGCAAAATCACCCCACCCATCCTGGTTGACCAGGCGGAGATATTCAAGCTGCTCTCCCATCCCTGCCGCCTGGCGATCCTTTACACGCTGCGCAGTGGCGAGGAATGCGTCTGCCACATGGAAGCCACCCTCGGCTACCGCCAGGCGTACCTCTCCCAGCAGCTGGCGGTGCTGCGCGAAGCCGGGATCATTCAAGACCGCCGCGATGGGCCGCGATGGGTGGAATATCTTCTACCGTGTCATTCGCACGGATATTTACCCCATCCTCGATGCGGTCAACGCCCTGGTGGGCAGCCCGGCGGATGCACCCCAGGGGCGCGTCACCGCAGCAACCTGCCCCTGCCCCAAATGTACATCCAGCCGGGAGCAAGCCTGACCCGGCACCATTTCCCCTTTTGACGGAGGTTTTTCCCATGTTGAACATCAAAATTCTTGGTTCGGGTTGTGCAAATTGCAAACGCCTGGAAGCACTGGCGCGGGAGGTGGTTGGCTCCCTGGGTTTGGAAGCCGAGTTTGAAAAGGTCACCGATATGGCGGAGATCATGACGTACCCCATCCTCTCCACCCCGGGGCTGGTCATCAACGGCAAGGTGGTTTCCTCCGGCAGGATTCCCGGTCTCTCCGAAATTGAAGCCTGGTTAAAGCAGGCATAGGCTTGGACGCCGTCCTCCAGTATCTCGGCTCGCTCCTCTGGGCGGGCTGGACCAGCCTGCTGGATTACCTGGCGGCGCACGTCCTGCTCTGCCTGGTGCCGGCGTTCCTCATTGCCGGGTTCATGAGTTCCATGATCCCCAAGGAGGCAATCACCCGCTACCTGGGACCCCGGGCTTCCCGCTGGATCAGCTACCCCGCGGCGGCGTTTGGCGGGTTCATTTTGGCGGTCTGTTCCTGCACCATCCTGCCGCTCTTTGCCGGAATCTGGAAGCGCGGCGCCGGGCTGGGACCGGCAATCACCTTCCTGTTTGTGGGTCCCGCCATCAACATCCTCGCCATCACCTACACCGGGGCGGCAATTGGGTTTGATATTGCCGCCGCCCGCCTGGTGCTGTCCATCCTGTTCGGCATCCTGATCGGCATGATCATGGCATGGGTCTTCCGCAGGGAGGAAGCCAGCCGCGCTGCAGAGATGGCGGACAACGGCGTTTTCGACCAATCCGCAGCGGTGAAACCGGCGGTGTGGGCGCTTTTCCTGGTGCTCATCGGCATCCTGGTGGTGGGCACCCTGCAGGTGGACCTGCTGACCCAGCCGTTTGCCAGCCTGCGCCTGCCGTTCGATCCGCAGGGCGGGTTGATGCGGGCGCTGGATGCCCTCCACCTGACTCCCCAGGGTGGTCTGCTGATTTTGCTGCTGGCGGCGATTGGCGTGGCGAGCTGGAAGGGCTTTGAAACCATCTTCAACGGCTTCAACCGCTGGACGTATACCGCGCTCGCCCTGGTTGCCCTCACCATCCTTGCCGCTGCTCCCCGGGAGGATGCCGGGTCGCTTGTGATCGGCTTGAACGGGCGGCTGGTGGGGGAAATCCTCCTGCTGGCGGCTGCCGGGGTGCTGACTGCCCGCTCCTTCACGCAGGAGCAGCTGGGCGGCTGGATCTGGGAGATGTGGAAATTTGTCAAACAGATTTTTCCGCTGCTGATTGTGGGGGTGTTTGCAGCGGGCATCGTCCGGCAGATCATCCCCGAAGCCTGGGTGCGCACGATTGCCGGTACCAATACCCTCTGGGCAAACCTGGTGGGCGTGCTGTTCGGCGTGTTCATGTACTTCCCCACCCTGGTGGAAGTGCCGGTGGCAAAAATGTTCCTCGACCTGGGCATGGCGCGCGGTCCTTTGCTGGCATACCTGCTGGCAGACCCGGAGCTTTCGCTCCAGTCCATCCTGGTGCTGAACGGTTTAATGGGGCGCAGGAAGACGGTGATCTACGTTTCGCTGGTGGCGCTGTTCAGCACGCTGGCGGGGTACCTGTTTGGGCTGCTGATTGCTGTCATCTGATTTCTGCGCAGGTTTGGTTAAGAATCCCCCGGAACCGCCTTTACCCACTCCCGCACTGCGGCATCAATCTCATCCCGCACCTGGCGGAATTTTGCCAGTTTTTCCTCCGGGGTGCCCGCAAACGCTGCCGGGTCGTCAAAGTGCCAGTGCAGGCGGACGCCCATGCCGGGGAAGATCGGGCAGTGCTCCTCGGCGCGGCTGCACACCGTCACCAGGTAGCTGAAGTGGAGCTTACCGAGGTATTCATTCAACCCCTTGGCGTAATGACCGCTCATATCCACGCCAATTTCCTCCATCACCTGCACCGTCAGCGGGTGTATGACCGATGGCTCCAGCCCGGCGCTGAACGCCTCGAACCGGTCGGCGCCGTATTTCTGCAGGAAGGCTTGCGCCATCTGGCTGCGGGCGGAATTGCCCGTGCATAAAAACAAGACTCGAATCCTGTGCATTGGTTTTCCCTTTCCATCCGTTGGTTGGCTGCAGCTGCGAACCGGCTGCACCCGGCGGGTATTTTATGAAGAAAATCATACCACGCGGCTCCGGCGCTCCTGCAATCGGCGGGTTAAGGGATTGTAAAGGTTTGGTTAAGAATTCCCCGCGCCCTGCCCCCGCGCGCCGACCATGGCGGTTGTCATTGCGAGCGGTCACGCAGTGACCCGCGAAGCAATCCCTGTTTTTTGTAGGGGCAGGTCTACGCGCGGAGAGGGCAAGGTCAACCTATGCACAGACCTGCCCCTACGCGCCGACAGCGGCGTTTTGTGCCGACCCAATCCAGGTGTTTTGTAGGGGCGAGGCAGAACCCTCAGGATCACGTCTTAGAGAGTTCAGCCTCGCCCCTACACCCAGGCATGCAACGCGGTATCCTGCCCCTACGCGCCATTCAGAACCGCGTCGGTTAACGTCCATCGCGTCTGCGGGTCGGGACAAGCCCGACCCCTACTGCACGCCGACCCAATCCCCGTGTCATTGCGGCGCACATTCCCTCTTGACACGGGCTGCTGCCGTGATACAATATAAACAATGATACAATCATACAATAAATCAATGATACACAACAGGAGGAGGATGGTTTGAACCGCCTGACCGGCAAG
>JAGVUS010000192.1 GCA_019136175.1 Chloroflexota bacterium
GCCGGGGAGGTCACGTTCATCACCATCCGGCTGCCGGCTTTGCCGCCATGCGAGACCAGCGCCACGCCCCCGGCTGCCAGCGCGGAAAGGACCGCCACAATCGGGTCCATCTGCACCACCACCGAAAACGCCACCAGTGCCGCACCAAACGGACGGATGAAAGTATGAATCATGTCCCAGACGTTATCCACCACCGGGATTTTATCGGCAAGAAATTCCACCAGGTAAAAGACCCCGGCAACGATAATCACCACCCAAGAGCCAAGTGCATCCAGCCCGGCGGGCGGGTTGGGAACCCATTCCAGCCGGATGCTCAACCCCACAATCAGGATGGTGGCATACAGGTTGATGCCGGAGGTCAGCGCCAGCGGCAGGATGGTGGCAAGCAAACGTAAAGTATCCATGATAAATCCTTTTTCAAAACAAAACCGGACAATCCCCAATTCATTCTACGCAAAAGTATAGCACAAGTTGCACAACCGGGCAAAAAGAAACCCGGATCACAGGAGGGGCTTGTGGGTCATCCACAAGCCCCTCCTGCTTTTGGGGTTCCCTGGTGAACGTTCCCCTGGCAGGGGTTGGATATCACCCGGGAGCCGCTTCCTGGTTTTGCATCCTGACCCGAGATGGGGTAAAATCAGGACACGTCGGTTTGACTCCGGAAAGGATGTAAGGCATTGTTTGAAATTATTTTCCTTGGTACTTCTGCGTCTGCGCCTTCGGCGAAACGCAACCTGCCTGCCCTGGTGGTCAAACACGACGAATACCGCTTCCTGGTGGACTGCGGCGAAGGAACCCAGCGCCAGATCCTGCAATCCGGCATTGGGTTCAAGCGCCTGAATGACATTCTCATCACCCACGGTCACCTCGATCACATCCTGGGGCTGGCGGGCTTGCTTTCCACCTTCATGCGCTGGGAGACCATTGATGAACTGCGCATCCACGGCGGGCGTTCCGCCCTCGATCGCATCAGCGACCTGCTGTATGGCGTGGTGCTGCGCGGCGGTCAGGCACCCATGCCCATCCAGATGATTGCGCTGGACCCGGGGGTCTTCTGGGGGGCGGAGGATTTCACCGTCTCGGCGTTCCCTGTCTCGCACCGCGGGGCAGACAGCATGGGGTTCCTGTTTGAAGAAAAGGGTCGCAAGCCCTTCCTGCCGGAAAAAGCCGCCGAACTGGGCATCCCCGAAGGACCCTGGCGGCGGGACCTGGTGGATGGCAAGCCGGTCACGCTGCCCGATGGGCGCACGATTGCCCCGGAGGAGGTGCTGGGGGAATTCCGCATGGGCACCCGCCTGGCGGTGGTGGGGGATGCCGGGGAGGTGGACTCGCTGGTGGATGTCTGCCGGGACGTGGATGGTCTGGTGATTGAATCCACCTACCTGGACGAGGAAGCCGACATGGCGCGCCACTTTGGTCACCTGACCGCCCGCAAGGCGGCGGACCTGGCAGTCCGGGCAGGCGCGCGCCAGCTTTTCCTCACGCACATCTCCCGGCGCTACCGGGAAAAGGATGTGCTGGCGGAGGCGCAAAGCGTCTTCCCCAACGTGGTGGTGGCGCGGGATTTTGACACCTACACGGTGAAAGCCCCGGCGTAGTTACTGCTGTTCTTTTTTCCCCTGCAGGTACTGGATCAGTCCCTGCCCCAACTGCAGCAAGCCAATGATGCCCGCCCCGTAGCCAATCATCATCATCTGGCTCTCCGGGTTGGTGATTTGCAGGTACACGGCAACCAGGATGCCCACTGCCAGCCAGATGCCGCCGTAGATCATCTGCTTGCGTCCGGCTTCCACCGGGTTGTCGGGCAGCACGCGGATGCGCGCCCTGCCGCTGATCCAGCCCTCCTGTCCATCGGGATGCACCAGCTTGACCCAGCCATCGGAGCCAGCCTCTTTCTTGACGTCCGTGACGGTCAGGTGTATGCCCCGCTTGAGCACCCCCAGAAGTTCGCTTTCGCTGTTTGGCTCGGCGTAATAATTGGCTTCCTTTTCCTCCAGCACCACCTTGCGGATGGCAAAAACGCGGGTGCTTCCCGCCACGTACCCTGTCTGCCCGTTCGGCTGCTGGATTTGCACCCAGCTCTTGCCCTTGCGCCGCAATATTTTGACAATTTCCACGTGGTCCCCGGCATGCAGGGAGAACAGGCTGATGGCGTCGGGGTCCATCTCGGGATATACGGGTACGCTTTCTTCAATAATTCGAACTCTCATGGGGGGTCTCCTGTTGCGGGGCAGTTAGTATTGGAGGCTGCTGCCGCCGATAAATTCACGAACAACGGACGTGGTCGGGATGGAAGATTCATCCGCCACGGGAACAACCGATTGGAGCAGGGTGTGCACCCGGGCGGCGCGGGTGAAGGCGTCCTCCCGCAGCGGGTCATCGCGGTATTCCTCTGCCCAGCCGGAGAAAAGGCTAAGCATACGGTGGGAGTAAATCGGCAGCTCGTAGGGCATGCCGGTATTGATGATATAGTCGGTGGTGTTGATTAACGAGATGATATTGTGCATCTCGGAGGAACGGACGTAGTGCCAGTGTTCCAGCGTCCGGCGCGGGTCGTAGGCGCGGTGGGCGGCGTCCCGCAGCATCCGGCGAATCAGGCGGATATCCGTCCAGCGGATGTATTTTCCGCCGGGACCCTTGACCTGCAGCAGGGGTTCCAGGTACAGCTTGAACTTCTGCTCATCCGGCACATCCTGTGTCATGGCGGGGAACAAGCCATGCAGGCTGTCAATCAGGATCACTTCGTTCTCATGCAGCTGCATGGGGGTCTGCTCCAGGCGGCGTTTGCCGGTCTTGAAGTCGTAAAACGGGATCAGAACCTGCTCGCCGCGCACCAGGCGGGCGAGATGTTCGCTCACCAGGGGCAGGTCCAGCGCCTGGGGGGTTTCAAAATCGTAATCCCCAAATTCATCCTTGGGGTGCATTTCCAGGTCAAAGAAATAATGGTCCAC
>JAGVUS010000434.1 GCA_019136175.1 Chloroflexota bacterium
CAGTACATAGATGCCGGGGTCCACGTAACGCCCGGGGCGCAGGCGGACGCGCGGCTCGGCAAGGAAGCCGTCCTCGTCCTGCGGCAAGCTCAGCAGGGCAGCCAGCGAACGGGTATCGTCCACCGGGACAAGCGGCATGGTCATCACCACGCGGTCAAACGGCAGGCGCACCGGTTCGCCGGTCAGCGTATCCAGCACATCCACCGTGTCATTGCCAATTACGGGGGGATGGTCGCGGCGGTAGCGGAAGAATGTCACCCCCTGCTTGCGCGCCTGCACCAGTTCCGCCTCGTGCGGGGAACCGGGCGCGCCCAGGTACAGCTCGCGGAACAGGACGGTAATTTCGGCGTTGGGGTTCAACTCCTTCACCTTGAGCGCCTGGCGGATGCCCGTGGCGCAGCAAACCCGCGAGCAGCGCTGGCGCTGGGCTTCCTCGGCGCAGAAAATCATCACCACCCGGTCCAGCCCCAGCGGGGTGCCGTTCTCCTCCGCCTGTGCCAGGTCGTGGGCAAATTCCGCCTGGGTGCGGACGCGCGAGCGGTCGAACCAGTGGGAGCTCCCCAACGGCTTGGGGTTTGCCACGTTGGCAACGATGATTGCCCCCACGGTGTGAATATTGGTCTGCCCGCGCTGCTGCACCCACACCTGGTATTCGCCGGGGTGCCCCTGCACAGAGGTCAGCCTGGCGCGGGTGATGATTTTAATCGCGGGATGGTTGAGGGCAGCCTGCAGCCGTTCCTGTGTCAGGCTGCGGGTGCCGGGGGAAAGGTCGGGCAGGTTTTCGCCGGGCTGTTCGGCGGATTCTACGAGAATCACCGGCACCTTCTGCTCCGCCAGTGCCAGGGCGGCAGTCAGACCGCTGAGCCCGCTGCCGATCACCATGGCGGAGCGGCTGACCTTGCCGGAGTGCACCTGCGCCGCCTGGGTGGCGGTGAGGCGCGCCACGCCCATTTCGAGAATCGCCAGCGCCTTGGCAAGTGCGGCTTGCGGATCGGTGGAATGCACATATGCCGCGCCCTCGCGGATGTTGGCAATGTTCAGGTAACTGGATTCCAGGTTGACCACCTGCACCACCCGGCGAAAGAGCTTTTCCACCAGGCGGGGGGCGCAGCCAGCCACCAGCACCCGCTCCAGGTTCAATTCTTCAATCGCATGCTGCATGCGCAGCTGACCATCCCGGCTGCACGGGTAGGCTTCGTGGACAGCGTAGACCACGCCGGGCAGTCGGGCAGCCTGGCGGCGCAGTTCCTCCACGTCCAGCGCATTGCTGATTTTTCCGCCGCATTCGCAGATGAAGACGCCCACGCGGGGCAGGGCGGTTTCTTCGGTTGGAATTCGTTCCGCGCTCATGGTTGTTCCTCCGGGGGCTGGGTTTTCAGCAGCGAGGAGACATCCTGCACAAAGTCGGGGTGCAGGTCCAACTCGCCGCCCACGCGGTAGTAGCCGCGCCGGTAGCCCGATTCGGTCGGCTCGATGTTGTGTTTACCAGCAACCTCCTCCAGCTTGAATGCACCGGTCGGGCAGATCAGCACGCAGGTGCCGCACGAGATGCAGCGCGAGGAGGCAACCTGGAAGGGTGTGCTGACCTTCTTGGCAATCCCGCGCTCAATCACGCTGATGGCACTCACGCCGACAATCTCCTTGCAGGCTCGCACGCACAAACCGCACAACACGCAGGCGTTCTCCTGGGGCAGCTTGAAGCGCACCTCCTTCACGCCCAGTTCCTCGCCCAGCGCCAGCATCTCCGGCGTGTTGTACGAGCCCGCCAGGATCAACTCGGCGGTCATCCGGCGGCTGCGCTTTACCAGCTCGGTGTCGGTAAAAATGACTGCCCCCTCCTCGCAGGGGTGGACGCAGGACGCCACCAGGCGGGGCGGACGACCCGGCATGGTCACTTCCACCATGCAAAGCCGGCAGCCGCCATAGGGTTCCAGCGCCGGGTGGTAGCACAGCGTGGGAATGGGAATGCCGTGCTCCCGGCAGGCTTCCAGCACGGTGCGCCCCTCCGGTACTTCGTATTCCTGGTGATTGATCATCAAATGAATCATGGGCGGCTCCTCAATGAACGCTGATGGCGTCAAATTTGCACAGGCTGATGCAGATGCCGCAGCGGGAGCAGACTTCCGGGTCAATGAAATGCGGCTGCTTCTTTTCGCCGTGGATGGCATTGCTGGTGCAGTTGCGCAGGCAGAGCTGGCAGCCGGTGCATTTCTGCGGGTCAATTTCATAGGTGATGAGTGCTTTGCAGACCCCCGCCGGGCAGCGCTTGTCAAAAATATGGGCTTCGTACTCATCCCGGAAGTAGCGGATGGTGGACAGCACCGGGTTGGGGGCAGTCTGCCCCAGCCCGCACAGCGAACTGCGCTTGATATCCGCGCCCAGTTCAATCAGGTAGTCAATATCCCCCGGCTGTCCCTGCCCGGCGCAGATGCGCTCCAGCGTGGCAAGCATCGCCCGGGTGCCAATCCGGCACGGGACGCACTTGCCGCACGATTCCTGCTGGGTGAAGGTCATGAAGTAGCGGGCAAAATCCACCATGCAGGTGGTCTCGTCCGCCACCACCAGCCCGCCCGAACCCACAATGGCACCCAGCGAGGTGAGGGATTCGTAATCCACCGCTACATCCAGGTGTTCGGCAGGGATGCAGCCGCCGGACGGACCGCCGATCTGCGCCGCCTTAAACGTCCGCCCGCCAGGGATGCCGCCGCCAATCCGGTAAATCAGGTCGCGCAGCGAGATGCCCATCGGCACCTCCACCAGCCCGGTGTTGTTGATCCTGCCAACGACCGAGAAGATCATCGTGCCCTTGCTGGTGGGCGTACCAATGCTGGCGTACCACCCGGCGCCGTTTGCCAGGATGAGCGGCACGGAAGACCAGCTCTTGACGTTGTTGATGTTGGTCGGCTTGCCCCACAGCCCGGATTGCGCCGGGAAT
>JAGVUS010000386.1 GCA_019136175.1 Chloroflexota bacterium
ACTGTGGCTCTCGGCACTCAACGTCAAGTACCGGGATGTTGGGTACATTCTGCCATTTTTGACCCAATTCTGGCTTTTTATCACCCCGGTGGTGTACCCCTCTTCTCAAATCCCAGAACAATGGCGGTTGATTTATGGTCTTAACCCTATGACAGGTGTGGTGGAGGGATTCCGCTGGGCATTGCTGGGGATTAACCCGCAGCCCACATTTTTCCCCATGCTGGCAGTTTCGGCTGCCATGGCGATTGTGGTCCTGCTTACGGGCATCCTGTATTTCCGCCGGATGGAACGCGGCTTTGCGGACATGGTGTAACCATTATGAGTGAACTGGCAATTCGGGCTGAAAATATTGGCAAACGTTACCGGCTTGGTACGGGTGCCATCCGCTACCCCACCCTGCGGGATGCGGTCTCCGAGCGATTCCAATCGCTGCGCAAGCTGGGAGCACCCCGTGAAGAGGAAATCCTGTGGGCACTGCGGGGTCTCTCCTTTGACGTCCACCAGGGACAGGTAATCGGGATTGTTGGGCGTAATGGTGCCGGAAAAAGCACGCTCCTCAAGATTCTCAGCCGGGTAACAGAACCCACTGAAGGGACTGCGGTGATCCGTGGCAGGGTGGGCTCCCTGCTGGAAGTGGGAACCGGCTTCCACCCGGAACTGACCGGGCGGGAGAACATTTACCTCAACGGTGCCATCCTGGGGATGAAGCGGACAGAAATTGACCGCAAGTTTGACGAAATTGTGTCCTTTGCCGAGGTGGAAAAGTTCATCGAAACCCCGGTCAAGCGGTATTCCAGCGGCATGTACCTCAGGCTGGCTTTTGCCGTGGCAGCCCACCTGGAACCGGAAATATTAATTGTTGACGAAGTGCTGGCAGTTGGTGATGCCGAGTTCCAACGCAAATGCCTGGGCAAAATGAGTGATGTTGCCTCCCAGGGGCGCACGGTGCTGTTCGTCAGCCACAACATGTCTGCAATTTTACGGCTCACCGAGGAAACCCTGGTGATTGACAAGGGCAAGCTGGCAATGCGGGCACCCACCCCCCAGGCAGTGGATTATTACCTGTCCAATGGGTATTCCCAGCAAAGGGAACGCATTTGGGAAAAGTCGGAAGTTCCCACCTCGGCACATCCCTTTCGCCCATTGATGCTGCGGGTGCGTGGTTCCAATGGAACCATCGTGGATTCCGTCCGCTCCACCGAGCCATTCACCGTGGAGATGGAATACTCCCTGGATGCACCCATCACCGGTCTACGGGTGGGGCTGTACCTGACCAGTACCCGCGGTGAAATTGTATTCACAACATTTGATACAGACGAACCGGAGGAATACGAATCCCATACCGTCCGCCCTGCGGGTCATTACATCAGCCGCTGCCAGATTCCTGCTGATCTGCTGAACGAAGGGCGGTTTGTGCTGGGCGTCAACGCCAGCACGTTTCGCATTAAAAGATACTTTCAGGATGAACAGGCACTCACATTTAACGTGGATGGCACCGGCGCACCTGGCATGCAATGGCCGGAGCCCAGGCTTGGTTCTGTTCGTCCCCGCTTGAAATGGCACATTGAAACGGTGAAATTATGACATCTGCAGGAAAAGAAGCCATCAAGAATATCCTGGGGCAGATCCCATTTGCCGCTGAACTCTATTATCTTGTCCGGCAAAATGGGCGCCCCCTGCAAACACGGTTTGTATTAAAGCAATTACAACAGCACCTGCCGGAACTGGCTGCCCAGGCAGCTGAATTGCGGAAAACCGCACCTGCCGGGAAGAAAATCTTTATCTTTGCCACGCTGCATTACTGGATCGAACATGCCGCCATCCTGGGGGTTGCCCTGGCAGCCCAAGGACATGATGTAACTTTTGGCTTTCTGCCCTATTCCGACTGGCAGAAGGAAATCAACAAATTTGACCTGAAGCGTCAAAATGTATATGCCCGCAAGGTACTCAGCCCGGCAGAATCGGTAATGAAAGTGGTGTCCCTCTTGAATGTCCGGGCACCATATACCCCCCTGCCGGAAAACCTGGTGGAAGCTGTGCAGACCGTTTCCACCTACGATGCCCAATACACCCTCCAGGTGGAGGATGTGGATCCGGCAAGCGATATCTACAAGCTCCGCTGCAACCGCAATAAGGACGCAGCTCAAACTGTACTGGCATGGCTGCGGAGCAACCGACCGGACATCGTCATCGTGCCGAACGGCACCATCCAGGAAATGGGCGTGGTTTACCGCGTAGCACGATCGTTGAAAATCAAGACAATAACCTACGAGTTCAGCGACCAACGCCAGCATATCTGGCTTGCCCAGGATGAAGAAATCATGCAGCAGAATACGGATGGTGTCTGGGCTGCCCGCAGGGACGTTCCACTGGCAGAGCCTGAACTGGAACGAATGCGCTCCCTGATGGCTGCCCGCCAGCGCGCAACACTGTGGGAAAATTTTGCCCGTCTCTGGCAGGGCACACCTGCCCGGGGTGGTGAAAAGGCGCGGGCTGAACTGGGACTCGACAACCGTCCCATTGTCCTGCTGGCAACCAACGTGCTGGGTGACAGCCTGACCCTGGGAAGAAACGTGTTCAGCAAGAGCATGGCGGAATGGATCAGCCGGACCGTGCAATATTTTGCGGGTCGCCCGGAAATTCAACTGGTCATTCGTGTGCACCCGGGAGAGGTATTGACTCATGGTCAATCCATGGTATCGGTCGTTCACAGCGTCCTGCCCAAGCTGCCCGAACATATCAAGCTGATCGGTCCCACAGATGCAGTGAACACTTATGATTTGATTGATGTTGCCGATATTGGACTGGTCTATACTACAACGGTTGGCTTGGAAATGGCAATGAATGGTCTGCCGGTGGTTGTTGCCGGGCGAACCCATTACCGCGGGCGCGGTTTCACCCATGACCCGGACTCCTGGGTATCATATTACAAG
>JAGVUS010000101.1 GCA_019136175.1 Chloroflexota bacterium
CCGCAATGGCGCCCTTGCTGCTGCCCTGCTTGGGATGATCTTCTTTGGAGTTGGCGGTTGGCAGCCCTCCCTGTTGCTGCTCCTGTTTTTTCTCTCTTCCAGTTTCCTGTCCCGCCTTTTCCATCGCAAAAAATCCATCATGCAAGAAAAGTTTAGCAAGGGCAGCCAGCGTGATGCCGCCCAAGTGCTGGCAAACGGGGGAATCGCCGGTATCTTCATCCTGCTCGGGTTGTTTTTTCCACAAGCTGGCTGGGTATGGGTGGGATGCGCAGCCGCGCTGGCAGCTGCCAACGCCGATACCTGGGCAACCGAACTGGGTGTACTCAGCCCCCATCCACCCCGATCCATCACTTCGTTCAAGATCGTGGAACGCGGCACGTCCGGTGGAGTCAGCCTTACCGGAACCCTGGCTGCCCTTGCTGGTGCCAGCCTGATTGCCCTGCCTGCAGCTGCTTTGTGGGAACAGCCCAACCCGCCATCATTTTTTCTCCGCTTCAGCCTGTTTGCTGCAGCCGGTCTGGCGGGCAGCCTGGTGGATTCGCTGCTGGGGGCAACCCTCCAGGCAATTTATACCTGCCCGGTCTGCCAAAAAGAAACCGAAAGGCACCCCGTCCATCTTTGTGGTTCTCCCACCACCCACAAGCGAGGGCTGCCCTGGTTGAACAACGACTGGGTGAATACAGCCTGCACACTCAGCGGAGCCCTCCTGGCGGTGGGAATGCTGGTGATAAATCATGCAATGGTTTCAAAACCAGTTTCATCCGAAATCACACCCTTTACCGAAATTCGCTTTTTATCCCAATCTGTTGGCTATGCGGAAACCATTCCAGCAACCTACACCCGCGATGGTAATGATCTCACTCCATATATTGAGCTCCCGAAAGGCTTGGCAAGGTTGGAAATCATGTCGGGAGGAATGGGAACCCAAGGGATCAACGATTATGATAATACAGGGTATGATGGTCCCTGTCCACCGGCAGGGGATGTACACCAGAATATCTTTACCCTCCACGCATTTGACATGGAACCGGATTTGCCTGCCGGATTTGGTAAGGCGGACCCCCTGTAACAACTGGAAGGGTACATTCTTGCCCGGTCGGAATGGATGGGTACATACCAGCGATAAACGGTTGTTTTATAGGGACTTAATGGAGAAAGAATGAAAACCGATCTGAATACCTCTAAACATTTTACTCTGCAGATGCTGGCGGATGGCATCTATGCTGCCATCTCCATGGATGAAGGTGCTGCAATCTGTAATACAGGGTTGATTGACCTTGGCGGACTGGTGGTCATATACGACACATTTCAGACTCCGCAGGCAGCCCGGGACCTGGCAGAAATTTCCCGCAATCTCTTTGGGCAAACCCCGCTTGTTGTCGTGAACAGCCACTGGCACAATGATCACTACTGGGGCAACCAGGTATTTGCTGGTCAATCCCAAATCCTGTCCAGTGACAAAACCTATCGCGGTATTGCCGAAGCGATGCCCGAATTCTCCTTCTATCCTCCCAATATTACCTTCAAACAACACCTGATGCTGCATGGAAATCGGCGCACCGTTGAATTGATCGATTATCAAAACGGTCATTCTGCAAGTGATACCATCCTGTACATTCCAAATGACGGGATAGTGTTCCTGAGCGACCTGTTATTCGTTGGTTGTCATCCCTACCTTGGGGATGGTCATCCTCAGGGGCAGCAGGATGCGCTGCGGGCAGTGGGACAGATGGATGCCGAAGTGTTTATTCCAGGACATGGTCCGGTTGGGGCACGGCAAGATCTTCTCATGATGATCGATTACATCAGTCATTGCTGTGAAACTGTAAATAATCTGATACAACAAGGGAAAGGCAAAGCGGAAATGGAATGCCTGGAGGTGGATCCGGCTTTCCGGGACTGGAAATTCGGTTTTTTCTTCCAGGACAACCTCCAGTTCCTGTGGGATATGCAGAACCAACCAGAATCCCGTTTGGATGAATGATGAATTTTCCAACCGGGACAGGAGAAATTCAAAGGCGCACCGCGTGGTGCGCCTTTGAAAATTTTCGGGTAATTTGCAGGATTTAGATCCAGCCGCGCAGCTGCATGGCTTTGACCACGCGGTCAATTGCCACCATGTAGGCTGCATCACGGGTATAGACATTTTCCCGCAATGACATATCCAGAACGCTGTTAAACGCCTGAGTCATCTTGGTGTCCAATTTTTCGAGGACTTCATCCTTCGTCCAGTAGAAATTCATATCATTCTGAACGCCCTCAAAGTAAGACACCGTCACACCACCAGAATTGCACAGGAAATCAGGCACATCGAAAATGCCGCGATTCTTGATCACTTCATCCGCCTCTGGAGTGGTGGGACCATTGGCGCCTTCTGCAATCAGCTTGACCGACGGGTGAATCAGTTGAACGGTTTCAGCAGTGATCTGACCTTCCAGCGCTGCCGGAATGAGGACATCCACATCCTTGGTAATCCAGGCGCCGCCATCTTCGATGCTGTACCCGGCATCACGAGCCGCATTCTTGTCAATAGTGCCGTACTGGTCAGTGATGGACATCAGGAAGTGGGGATCAATCCCATCCTTCTTGTAGAAGGTGTAGGAGGTGTTGTCATCACGGTCCCAGCAGGAGACTGCCACCACGGTGGAGCCAAGATGCTCAATCATGCCGATGGCAGCAAACTGGGATACATTACCAAAGCCCTGCAGGGCTACCGTGACCGTCTTGGGGTCAATATTGAGATGCTTGAGGGCTTCGCGGACCGTATAAACAACGCCAAAACCCGTTGCTTCCTTGCGACCCAGCGATCCACCGCCGCCAACCGGCTTGCCGGTAATCACACCAGGTGTATATTCACCAACCAGCTTGGAATATTCATCCATCATCCAGCCCATCATCTGGGGGGTGGTTCCAACATCGGGAGCTGGCACATCCTGGCGGTTGCCGATGTTCTTCCACATCACCTGCACCCAACCCCGGCAAAGGCGTTCCTTTTCACCAACCGACAGGGTGGCAGGATCCACAACCACACCGCCCTTACCGCCGCCCAGCGGGATATCCGCAACAGCGCATTTCCAGGTCATCCAGGTTGCCAGGGCACGAACGGTGTCGATGGTTTCGGCAGGGTGGAAGCGGATGCCGCCCTTGTTGGGACCACGGGCATCGTTGTGCTGAACACGGAAGCCCTGGAAGACACGCATGCTGCCATCATCCATGCGAACGGGGATGCGGAATGCATATTCGCGCATCGGCCAGCGCAGAAGCTCGCGCACGGATTGATCGAGCTTCAGCAAATCGGCTACACGGTCAAATTGCCGTTGTGCCATTTCAAAAGCATTGGTTTGGGACGCCATTTAGATACTCCTGTTCGGATTTGGAAATTGGATGTGAATACTTTTTGTTAAATGACAAGCAGGCACGACGGTTCTGTGCCCGCTGTTTTGCATGGTTGAGTAGAACAGATACTGCACTGCTTCCTCCTCCAGCAATCTGATAAGGATAGGTTAACCTACAAGAGCATTCCAGTCAAGATGATGAAAATCGTTATCCGGTGTGATACCTGCCATGATTCTGTGTCATTAATCCCGCCGGGTCAACCGTTCGCTGACCAGGATCCCCCCTGCACATAATAGCATGAGTATGGTTGCCATCGCCATTGCCTGACCATAATTCAACGCGCCGGGCTGGGAAAGGAACCGGAAAATTGCCACGGGCAGGGTGGGAACTTCCGGGCGCGCCAGGAAGGAAGTTGCCCCAAATTCGCCCAGGGAGATCGTAAAGGAAAAGATGGCACTGGCAAGCACCGCGCGTCCAATGATGGGCAAATCCACTTCCAACCAGACCCGCCAGGCGGGTGCCCCCAGCACACTGGCTGCCTGGCGCAGCGAGGGAGGAATGGATTGCAGCGCCGGTTGAATTGCCCGTACCACAAATGGCAGCGCTACAAGACTATGCGCAATCGGTATCAGCATAGGAAAATTTCGCACATCCAGCGGAGGGCGGTTGAAGACCACAATCATTCCCAGCCCCAGCGTCACCGCCGAAGCCCCCAACGGCAGCATCAGGATGGGATCCAGCCACAGATTCAACCGCGATGGTCGGGACAAGGCATAGGCAGCCAGGGATCCCAT
>JAGVUS010000048.1 GCA_019136175.1 Chloroflexota bacterium
ATGGATTTGTGGATGCCAGCTACCGTGACTACGTGGCAGCCACCAGCGCCGAGGACCCCAACTGTACGCTTGCAATCATGGCGGACGGGGATACAACCGATGATTACCTGGATTGGGAAACGACTTCCTATGGTTTCCTTGCCAACCCATCCATTTCCGGCGACTCCTTCTGGTACGGCACCTTCAGCACCTACGACCCCTTCAATTTCTATGGAGTGGATTACACCGGCATGGACTTTACAGCTGACGGTGTGACTGGCTGGCCAAACGCAGTTTCTGCCGCCAACACCATCATCCCTGATCCCACGGAACCCAATAACATGATGGCGATCTTCTGGGACGATTTCATTGTCCAATATGATGCAGACAACAATTATGGCGTTTCGCTGGTTGGTGATGGCGAATCGTTTGCAACAATCGAGTATGATGATGTCCAGCTCAAAGCAGACACCACCAAGACCTTGGATATGGAAGTCGGTTACTTCCTGCAGCCGGATGATGCCCCGGGCATGTACGAGATTATTTTTGCCTACGACAACATCACCCCCGGTCTGTTTGCAGCAGCCAGCGGCACCATCGGTGTGGAAAACGCTGACGGCACAGTCGGCACGCTGTTCAGCTACAACGACACCGCCCTTGAAATTGCAGACGGCTCCGCCATCTGCTTCGATTGGGCACTGCTGCCGGCTCCGCCGAAGGTGATCACCTTCCAGGTGACTGTTGACGAAGGTGGAACCCCCGGACCGCTCACCAATGTTGTCCTGCACGATAACAATCAAATTGGCACCGTCGAAGAAAGCGCCCAGGCTGTCGTTGAACTTGTGTTCAACAAGTACATCTGGCTGCCTGTGATCGTACGGTAACATCCAATCCAGGAAAGCTGAAAAGCGGACCTGAACCAGAAAAACACTCCCGGAGGAATTCTCCTTCGGGAGTGTTTTATTCATCATCCAGAGAAACGCCGCCTAGAACCAATCCCGCTTGATGAACAGGTACACAATCACTGCGCTGATGGTGAGGAATAAAACAATGATGAGCAGGTACGCCAGGTCCAGGTTTTGAAACGGGAGTTTTACATTCATCCCAAAAAAACTGGTCACAATGGTGGGAATGCTCAACACAATTGTCACAGAAGCCAGGAATTTCATGACCACGTTCAGGTTATTGGAAATGATCGAAGCAAATGCATCCATCAACGAACTGAGAATGGTGCTGGATATATTGACCATTTCAATTGCCTGCTGGTTTTCAGTAATCACATCCTCCAGCAAATCCTCATCCTCGGGGTATTGATGGAACAACTGGCTTCGCTTCAGGCGCTCCAGCATCAACTCGTTGGATTTCAGCGCCTGGGTAAACAATACAAGGCTTTTGGAGTATTTCAGCAATTCAAGCACCTCGCGGTTTTGCATGGAAGCCTGCATTTTATCTTCGGTGGCTTCCACCAACCGGTTGATCTCCCGCAGGTAGGCAAGAAACCGGTTGGCGGTCATCAGCAGCAGTAGGCAAGAAACCGGTTGGCGGTCATCAGCAGCAGCCGCAGGATAAACCGGTTGCGTTTCGCCGTGGAAAGCCCACGCATCTTACCGGACGTGAATTCCTGGATGACCTCGTTTGGTCTCCTGCAAATAGTAATGATCAACCTTTCTGTCAGCACAATCCCCAATGGAATGGTTGTATATGGAATATCAACCCTGGGTCCCTCATAATATGGGATTCTGAGGATGATCAGCATCTTGCCGTCATCCTCCCGTTCAATGCGGGCGCGTTCATCCATATCCAGGGGGTAGGTGATAAAATCCGCCGGAATCCCCAGTGTGGTCACCCGTTCAATTTCATCCGTGGTGGGGTCAATCATGTTCACCCAGCAGCCGGGAGTCAACTCCGTAACTTCGGTCAAGCCGTTTTCCGTGCTTTTATAAATCGTATGCATGACAGCCCTCCACGGTGAGAATCTGCAGCCTGGACTGCAGGATTAATTCTATCCCCATTTTGGCTTTGCGAACAGGAATTTGATTCGGGAGATGAAACGATGTATAATACGATTGTTCGGGGATGACAGGCTTCGACGGGAGAGGCTGGTCCCGAATGGCGAGCCGAGAGGTGCCGACCTCGTAAAATCAGCACAAAACACAAGTGCCAACCGCACTTCCTACGCGGCTCTTCCCCTCGCTGCCTAACAGCCTGGCGTGAGCCCACCCTGATCCCCTGACCGGGATCACGTCTGCCTGCCCCGCTCCCTGACCGGTGGCAGAGCGGGCGCAACAAAGTCAGTGGTGCCAGGTGGTTTGCCGTGTCCCACCTGAAAGAGGGCTTTCGGGTCCCAGCGGCTGGTGGATGACTGATCCTGTCGGTCCCTCGTTCATCCACAAGAACCAGGATTGACTACGCTCGTAGAGGTTCGAGGATCGAATCTTTCGGACGCGGGTTCGATTCCCGCCATCTCCACTCGACAAAAAACGTGCCTTCCGGCACGTTTTTTGTTTCATGTAATACTGCAAACCAGTCCCTTGAGATATTCCCCTTCCGGAAAGTGAATTCCAACCGGGTGATCGGGTGCCTGGGTCAGTTTTTCCACGATCCTGACACCCACCCGGGCATCCACAGCCGCGCCCGCAATGATTTTTTGAAATAATTCTGCAGATATGCCGCCGGAACAGGAAAACGTAACCAGGAGTCCCCCCGGAGTCAGCAATGTGAATGCCAGGAGATTGATATCCTTGTATCCCCGGGCGGCGCGTTCAGCCTGGGCAGCGGTATGGGCAAATTTCGGCGGATCCAACAGGATCATATCGAATGCCCTGCCCTGGTCGCGGAATTTTCGCAAAGCTGTGAACACATCCGCTTCCAACCAATGATTTGGGGCATCCGGGAATCCATTGATCCGCATATTCTGCATTGCCGCACGGATCGCCTCGCCCGAAGAATCAACCGACAATATCTCATCCGCCCCATGATAATGGCTATACGCAGTAAAACCGCCGGTATAACAAAAACAATTCAATACCCTGCGCCCTCTTGCATATTTTCCAACCACCGCCCGGTTCCTGCGTTGATCGAGGTAAAATCCGGTTTTCTGCCCTGTCCGGATGTTCACCAGGAACCGGATCCCATTTTCCATTATTTCCACCACCTCCGGTGGATTTCCGGATAAGGTCCCCGTTCTTTCAGGCAATCCTTCCAGCTTCCGGACATCCACATCCGAACGCTCATAAATATCCTGAATTCCGGTTCCCTCGCGAAGTGCATTCACAATCTCTCCCCTTTTCCCCTCTGCGCCTGCCGAGAGAAACTGGATCACCAGCGTATCTGCATACCGGTCCACAACCAAGCCAGGGAAACCATCCGATTCACCGTGCACCAACCGGTATGCATTTCCCTCTTCCGGAAGAACAACCATCTTTCGGTAGTGCATTGCATTTTCAAGCCTGCGTTGGATGAAAACCTCATCAACCGTTTCGTCCGGGTCCCAGGTCCACATGCGGGCACGGATTTGAGAGTCCGGGCTGAACCCCGCCCTGCCCAACCGCTTTCCTTCCGAGGAAAGAATATCCACAACATCCCCGGCTTCCAAAATCCCCTCCACGCGATCAATTGCCCCGGAGAAGATCCAGGGACGATATTGCAGTACAGATTTTTCCCTGCCGGGTTTTAACCGGATGACTTTCACGATTCACCCGCCAGTTTCCGTAATTGCACTTCATCAATCACGGGGACATCCAATTTACGGGCGGCATCCAGCTTGGAGCCGGGATTCTCTCCCAGCACCAGGTAATTTGTCTTCCTGCTGACACTATCAACGACTTTTCCACCGTGGGTTTGGATAAATTCCTTCACCTCCTCGCGGGTGAAACCGGTTAATGTGCCGGTAACGACAAAGGACATGCCGCTGAAGGGCATATTCCCCGTCTGTACGTCCAGGGTCTCCGGCTTGGATTGCGGCCATACTTCCATCGCCTTAAATTTCGCCAGTAATGCCCGGTTGGAAGCACGGGAAAACCAATCAACGATTGCCCCGGCAATATTTGGACCCACCCCCTCCATCCGTTGAAGGTCTTCCAGGGATGCCCGGCTCAATGCATCCAGGTCCGGGAACCGGTTCGCCAGGTCTGCCGCCATCACTTCCCCAACCCCGCGTATCCCCAGGGCGTTGATCAGCCTGGCAAGCGATTGCCGCCGGGAAGCCTGGATGGCTCCCAGAAGATTATCAGCTTTTTTATCGGCAAAACCTTCCAACTGAAGCAGCTGATCTTTGGTCAGTGTATATAAGTCCGCCACGTCCCGAATCAAGCCAGCACCGACAAGCTGTTCCACAATCCGGATGCCAAGCCCGACA
>JAGVUS010000464.1 GCA_019136175.1 Chloroflexota bacterium
CGGGTCAGATCGATCGGGGTGGCGGAAATGACCATATCCACATCCGCCCGGTCAATGGTTTTTTCCAGGTCGCGGGTCTGCTTCTCGCCATAACCCATGGCAGGAAGAATGGCGCCGGTGGACGGGTACTTGCGGTATGTATCGGCAATGGTACCCACAGCAAACGGACGAGGATCCACAATTTCTGCAGCTCCAAACCGGCGGGCAGCCACCCAACCGGCACCATATGCCATTTCGCCGTGCGTCAGGGTGGGACCATCTTCAATGACCAGCACACGCTTGCCACGAATGGATTCCGGGTCATCCACAAAGAGCGGGGAGGCAGCTTCAATGACAACCGCCTTGGGATTCAATTCATGCAGGCTGTCGCGCACAGCAATCACTGCATCAGGATCCGCCGTATCCACCTTGTTAATCACAAAGACATCCGCTGCCCGGATATTGGTTTCACCGGGATGATAGGTGCGTTCGTGACCGGGTCGGTGCGGGTCAGCAACCACGATGGCAAGATCGGGAACATAGAACGGGAAGTCATTATTCCCGCCGTCCCAAAGGACAATATCCACTTCCTGTTCAGCCTGGCGCAGGATGGCTTCGTAATCGACGCCAGCGTACACAATCACACCATTGTCAATGTGAGGTTCGTATTCCTCGCGCTCTTCAATGGTGCACTCGTGCTTTTCCAGGTCAGCATACGTGGCAAAACGCTGCACTTTTTGCTTTACCAGGTCCCCATAGGGCATGGGATGGCGGATGGCTGCCACCTTGTAGCCCATATCCCGCAGGATCAGGGAAACACGGCGGGTGGTCTGGCTTTTGCCAGAACCGGTGCGGACCGCACAGACCGAAATCACCGGCTTGGTGGATTTCAACTGGGTGGAGTGCTGACCCATCAAGCGAAAATCCGCACCCACTGCCATGACCAGCGATGCCTTGTGCATGACAACCTCATGCGGCACATCACTGTACGCAAAAACCACCTGGTCCACCTGGTATTTCCGAATCAGGTCCTGCAGTTCGCTTTCCGGGTAAATCGGAATTCCTTCCGGGTACAGCGATCCAGCAAGCTCAGCCGGATAGCGGCGACCTTCAATGTTGGGAATCTGTGTCGCCGTAAATGCCACAACTTCGTAATCCTTGTTGTCACGGAAGAAAACATTGAAGTTGTGAAAGTCGCGCCCAGCGGCGCCCATGATGAGAGTACGAATGGTCATACAGACACTCCTTTATGTGAAAATGATTTTTTCACATCGCTTGTGGGGCTGTGATGCCCAGCAAAGCCAGACCATTGGCAAGCGTCTGGCGGGTTGCCATTACCAATTGCAGGCGGGTGCTCCGAGCTGGTTCATCAGCCGTCAGCACCGGGCACTTGTTGTAAAAATCATTAAACGCCTGCGCCAGGTCAAAAAGCCAGTTGGCGACTCCCAGGGGACTTAATTCCGCAGCACTGCGCTCTATTTCGCGCGGGAATCGGGAGATCAGGTCCACCAGGACAATCTCAGTCTCGCTGAGGGATCCGCCAGATGGCATCTTATCGGGACCAGCACTCCCCGCCTTGCGCAGGATGCTGTTTGCCCGGACATAAGCATACTGGATATAAGGAGCCGCCTGCCCCTCAAAATTCAGGGCAGTCTCCCAGTCAAAAGTGACCACCTTGGTGTTTTCGCGCGCCACCATCGAGTAGCGGATTGCACCCAGTGCGACCGCCTTTGCAACGTCCTCCTGCACTTCCAGGGGCAGGTCCGGATTCTTGGTTTGGACAATTGCCAGCGCCCGGCTGGTTGCCTCCCGGATCAGGTCCTCCAGCAGAACCACCGTCCCTTCACGGGATGCCATCGCCACACTCCCCGGCAGGGTCACAAGTTCGTAAGGAATGTGCTGGCATCGGTTTGCCCATGGACGACCGGCAATTTCCAGGGTCTTGAATACCTGTTGGAAATGCAGCGACTGCCGTACATCCACCACGTATAGTGAGCGCTCCAAGTCCGGATAATCGCGGAATTTCCGCTCCGCCAGCGCCAGATCTTCTGTGGCATACAAAGCTGTACCATCCGAGCGGAGAACAACCAGCACCCGGTATTTTTCCGATTTGGAGCCGAGCAATTCATCCAGCTTGACAATCACCGGTCCATCTGGGCGCTCATCCTGCGCCAGGTTGCGGGATATCAACTCCCGAACAACCTCCTTGCCGGCATCTTCCATCATGCTGTTGAAATAGTACACATCAAAGGAAATGCCAAGCATATCGTACATTTCCTTGAAACCATCCAGCGACCACTGGCGGGTTTCCTGCCAGAGCCGGATGATTTCAGGATCCCGTTGATCCCAGCGGGTGTACACTGCCCGGATTTCACTTTCGAGTTCGGGATTTTCCTCCAACCGGCGGCTGGCTTCAATATAAATCGAACCCATCCACTGGGTAATATCCCTGGTCGGGCGCTCCCCGGCGTGGCGGGTCAGGTAATTCCATAACCACTTGATGACGTGCAAGCCGATATCGCCAGGATAATTTGCCCGAACCACATCATACCCGGCAGCTTGCAACAAACGGGCGACAACATCCCCCAGGATTGCTGATCGCAAGTGCCCCACGTGAAAGGCTTTATGTGTGTTGGGATGTGAAAACTCCACCATCACGCGTTTTTTCAGCCTGGGGTGGCAGCCAAAATTCTCACCTTCTTGAAGAACAGCCTCAATCACACGCCAGGCATAATCGGTACTGTCAAAATACAGATTTAGATATCCCTTAACTGCCTCCACCCGTTCGAAACCAGTGGGAATGCCAAGGTATGCAGCTGCCAGCTCGGCAAGTTCAGCAGCCCGTTGCAGGACGTTCACTTTTTTCCCCAGGCGCGCTTCCTGGGCAGCCAGCTGGAAAAAGGACGTGGTGATTCCCCAATGACCGCTAAACGGAATCCAACTCCACTGGAGGGTCGGCTCTGGCAGATTTTGTTCTGCACAGAATTCTCGAATCCGGCTGTCTATTTCCTGCTGCTCTTGTTCAAACATACTTCACCGAAGAATGCAAAAGCGGGAGCGTTGGCACTCCCGCCGATGGTAAGGATTGTTCGTCACCCGGCAAGCCGGGAGCACGCAATAATTACTTCGCCAGGGTTGCCAGGCGCTTCATTAACCGGCTCTTGCGGCGGGCGGCGTTGTTCTTATGGATAACACCTTTTTCAGCAGCCTTATCCAGGACGCTGATTGCCTGTTGCACTGCTGCCTGGGCTGCTTCGGGATCACCTCCGTTGATGGCAAGGCGAGCTTTGCCAACGAAAGTGCGGGCAGAACCACGGTACACGCGGTTGTGAAGGCGGCGTTTCTCGTTCTGCCGATTGCGTTTCATTTGTGACTTAATGTTTGCCAAAGTACTTCCTCCGAAAAATCTTACATTTGAACTCGGACGCCAATTTTACCCGAAGCCGCCAATTCTGTCCAGTGTGTTTGGAGAAATCGGGATGGTTTTCCTACTCGGATTTACTCCCATCCGGCATGATCGCCCCCGATAGGGATTTTGCCCGCAGAATGCGGTAATCCGGGATATTTGTATTCAGCAAATTGGCATTTGACAGGTTGGCGCTCGTCAGGTCAGCCCCCCCCAGGTTGGCAGCCAGCAGGTTTGCATTACTCAGATCCGCCTCAAACAAGTCTGACTCTGCCAGGTTGGCTTCCCGCAGGTCAGTACCCTGCAACTGGGTCCCCCGCAGGGATGCCTTGCGTAAATCCGCGCCAATCAGGATGGCACCTTTTAAATTCGCTCCACCCAGGTTTGCCTCCCGGAGGTCCACTCCCTCCAGGTGTGCATTGCTAAGATTTGCCCGGATCAGTGTAGCCCCCCTCAGGTTGATTCCCCGTAAATCCATCCCGCTGAGGTCCACGTGGGAAAGCCAGAGAGGTTTTGTCTGATTAAGAAGCATATACATTTCGTGTCGGTTGAATTCTGCCATGATACTTCCTCCGGAATTTGCATTTTAATAATTCCTTCATTATTGTATCCGTTTGAAGGCTTCTGCGCAAGCTAATTTTGAGTCGTTGCAATTGCTCCCTGAAGGCAGTACAACCAGGTTTTCACCTTCTCCGAAGGCTCAGACATGCTCGTTACCACAATGGGCAGGCGGGTGGCATTTTCCGGGAAACCCCGGACGGACACAGCTTTCACCCGGTCATTTAACCAGGAAGCGGAAATCAACCCAATGGCAGAGGAATCCCCCGCAACCTGGTCCAACATCATCTCCGGGCTGGCAGCCAGGTGTGCTGTGGGATATGGCTTGCTTCCCTTCAACAAGATATCATCCCCAACCACCTGGAATTCATGTCCATCCGGATAGATCCACATATTGACCTGTAAATTGGCAACGGCTTCAATGGAAGCAGATGTACAGGTTTCACATTCCTGCAGCAAGGGCTGCCAGGACCGCACCTCCCCGGCGAACAGGTTTTGCACCTGTTCCAATGTCAATTCCACAAGCGGATTGTCCGGGTGGACAATGACCACCAAGGAATCCATGCCAAGCGTGATGGTAAATGCTCCCAAGGTCTCTGGTTCGCCCCAACTTATCGAAAGATCTGCCCCCTCCAATTTCATCTCCCGGGAAATCTGTTCCTCCACCAGGAGTTGAATTCCGGAATCAAATGCGCACTGGTTCATGGCACTCCCCATCCAGCCCAAAACAGGTGATCTTTGAATGGTGACAATCTCCATATCGACCGGGACAGACGGCGCAGATGTGGTACATCCCGCCAGGAAGATGAGGAGGATTACGCCAATCCAGGAGTGAAATTTAGGCATAATAGACAACCATGCTGATAACAGACAGCAATATGCAATACCCGGCAAACCAGATCAGCGAGCGCCTGGTTAGAAATTTCAACAGCCAGCGGATGGAAAGATAACCTATGATACCCGCCGTCACAAAACCAATGATCATAACTGGCAAGAAGGAAGCCAGGTTGGCAACCTCCAACAAATCAAGAACTCCCAACCCTCCCGCTGCCAGCATGACCGGGATGGACAATAGGAAGGAAAACCGTGCAGCAGTCACACGGTCCAGTTGGCGAAACAAACCACCGGAAATGGTGGAACCAGAGCGCGAAATTCCCGGAAATATTGACACTGCCTGGAAGAGTCCCATGACCAGGGCATCCAGCCAGTTAAAATCGCTCGCACTGCGGGTACGGCGACCAAGCATTTCTGCAGTAATGAGCAGTGCCGCAGTCCCCAACAGTAATAAAGCTGTTGCCCCAGGGCTGGAAAATGCCTGTTCCACCATATCCTTCAGAAACAAGCCTGCCACCCCTGCAGGAATTGACCCAAGGATTAAATACCAACCCAGCCTGGCGGGTTCGCTCCCAAATGGTTGTTTCCGCAGCAATCCCTCAAAAAAACCGCGAAGAATTGTGATGAGATCCTTCCAAAAATAGATGATCACCGCCACCAGCGTCCCCATCTGCACAAGCACATCAAACGGAAAAACCTGCTCTGCCGGGATCTTCCACCCCAGCAGTAACGGAGTCAGCACCAGGTGGGCAGAACTGGACACCGGTAAAAATTCCGTCAACCCCTGAACAATCCCGAGAATGATTGCTTGCAACAATGTCATGATTTTCTCTCCTGATTGGTTATAAATTGCTCAAAAAACTGGTGAAAGCGCCCCTCCAGGATTGCCTGGCGCATGGTGCGCATTAGTTCCTCCAGCATATGAATATTGTGAATGGACACCAGGGTTGCCGCCAGCATTTCTTTGGCAACAATCAGGTGCCGCAGGTATGCCCTGCTGAAATGGCGGCAGGTATAGCACGTGCAGGTGGGTTCGATGGGCTGCGGGTCGCGGGCAAACCCGGCGTTCATCAAATTCAATCGTCCATTCAGCGTCAGGGCGGACTGGTGGCGTGCCAGCCGCGTGGGCAGAACACAATCAAAGATATCAATCCCGCGTGCCACTCCGTTTACCAGGTCATCAGGTGCACCCACTCCCATCAGGTAGCGCGGTTTTTCGCGGGGCAGAATGGCATTGACCACTTCGATCATGGCATGCATTTCCTGCTTGGTTTCTCCCACCGAGAGCCCGCCAATGGCATGTCCCGGAAAATCCTGGGAAGCAATCCATTCCGCCGATTGACGCCGCAAGTCCGGGAAGATTCCACCCTGGACAATCCCAAATAATGCCTGGTCAGGGCGGGTCCGGGCTTGCTGACAGCGGACTGCCCAATTGTGAGTTCGTTGCATTGCCTGCTGATTGTATGCCAGGTCATACGGTGGTGCACACTCATCAAACGCCATAATGATATCTGCACCAAGTTTCTCCTGCACCGCAATCGCCTTCTCAGGCGTCAGGCGGTGCATGGAACCATCAATATGTGACTTAAATGTAACACCCTCCTCGTCAATTTTTCGCATCTCTGCCAGCGAAAAAACCTGGAAACCGCCAGAGTCTGTCAGGATGGGTCCATTCCACCGCATAAACTGGTGCAGCCCACCCATTTCCTCCACCAGGTCTGCCCCTGGTCGAAGGTAGAGGTGATAAGTATTGGCAAGCACCAGTGTAGCCCCGGTTTCCTCCAGTTGTGCCGGAGTAACCGCCTTGACGGTCGCCTGGGTGCCCACTGGAGCAAACACCGGAGTGGGAATATCACCGTGCGGGGTGTGAAAAATTCCAGCACGGGCTTCCCCATCCTGTGCCAGCAGTTCAAAGTGAAAGAAATCATTTTCCATGACTAAATACCCCAGTAAAGTATCAAACCAGCCAGAATAACCCCAACGATGAGGATTGTTAATGGTGTCCCAATTCTCAGAAAGTCCCGGAATCTGTATCCACCGGATCCCATGACCATCAGGTTAACAGGATGCCCCAGTGGGGTGGGAAAAGACAGGGAACAGGAGAGTGCAACGCCCATTGCCATTGCCCTGGGATCGACCTGTAATTGGCTTGCAGCAGCCAGTGCCAGCGGACCAATCACCAGCGCCGCCACCTGCCCGCTCATCACCTGGGTCAGCAGGAGTCCTACACCAATCAAAACAGCTGCAATCACCCAGGGAGCAGCAAAGCCAAGATGTTGGATCAGTGCCACGCCAACTGCATCTGCCAGACCGGTGGACATGATAGCCGTACTCAGCGGCCACATGCCTGCAATCAAAAAGATGGCTTTCCATTCCAGGTTTTTGTAAACATCATTCATGGTCAGGCAGCCCGTCAGCAACATGAGAACAGCACCAGCAAGGACAACCTGTGCCACAGGCAAATAGCCAAGGGTGGCAATTCCCAGTGTCACCACCATGATTGCCAATGCCAGCCAAAGTTTGCCCGGTTTCAGCACTGCATCCGGATTTTCCTCCAGGAGGAGCAAATCGCTGTGGTCTGTCATTGCATGAATGACCGATGCCAGCCCTTGGACAAGCAGGGCATCCCCAAACCGGAGCTTAAGATCGGACAAGCCGGAAGAAATGGCATCCCCGGACCGCCATACAGCCACAACATTGAGATGATACTTGTCGCGAAACCGGATTTCTTTCAGTGTCCTCCCAATCAGGCTGGAGTGCGGGGAAATCACCAATTCCGCCAGGGTAATATTTTCATTACTGACAAGGGATGGTTCAGCAGGATGGACTTCCCTCTGGAGGCGTTGTGCTTCCATGATCTCTGCTGAGATTTGACCCTGGACGAACAGCCGGTCTCCCACTTCCAGGGTTTCCTCCGGACCCGGAGCCAGAATTGCCTGCCCGTTGCGCAGGATGCCCAGGATGGTCGTACGGGTTTGCAGCGCCCAACCCATATCCGCAAGCCGCATCCCCGCCAGGGGGCAGCCTGCAAGCACCCGCACCTCCGATATGGTATTCCGTAAATTATAGAGTGTTTCCAGGCGTTGATTCAATTGTTCCTGCTGTTGCTCGCCGCGATTTGGTGCAGATGGAAGCAGACGCCTGCCCCAAAGCAGCATATACAGGACCCCAACAGCAACAACCGGCAAGCCCACTGGTAGAAAATCGAGCAATCCAAATGGTTCCAAGCCATTATCTTTTAACATCCCGCTGACCACAATGTTGGAGGTTGTCAACAGGGTTGCCATGCCACCCAGGGCAGTACCATATGCCAGGGGCATCAGCAACTTTCCTGCCGGTACACGTGTCCGGCGGGCGACCGCCATGGTTGCCGGAAACAACACCCCCACCACCGCAATATTATTCATGAACAGGGATAATCCGGCAGCAACCAGCATGGTAACCAGGATCAGGCGGATTTCATTTTTTCCACCCAACCGGCGCATCCAGTTCCCCAGCCACAAAGCCACACCTGTCTGCCGCAACCCTTCCGAAATGATGGAGATTCCCAGGATGGTCATCACTGCCGATCCGGAAAAACCTGCAAACGTTTCCGCCGGTGTGACCAATCCACTGAGCCCCAGCACGACCATGATAATTAATCCCATTAAATCCGCGCGCACGCGATCAGAGATTAATAACACGGCAGCAATCAAGGTGATCAGCAGAGTGAGAAGGGCGGATGGTTCCAATAGGCTTTCCAACCAGGATTTGATTGATTGCATTATAACTGTGCTGCCATGGATCGTCCAATCCCAGGACAGCCGGGAGAAATCCCGGTTATAATTCAGTATTCTTACACCGTCCCATGGAGGGATCGATGCAAATCCCCGCCTACCGCCGCTGGCAAATCGCCCCCGCCCTGCCCGCGGAAGCCAATATCGCCCTGGTTGAGTACCCATATCCCATCCGGCAGATTCTTTATAATCGTGGCTGCCTGGATGCAGATTCGGCAGAAAGATACCTGCGCGCCCAGCCTGTAATGTATGATCCATTCCAGATGATTGGCATGGAGGATGCCGTTGCCCGAATCCTGTCCGCCATATCCATGGGAGAGGAAATTGTGGTTTACGGCGATTACGATGTGGATGGCGTAACTGCAACTGCACTACTGGTCCAGGTGCTCCAACAAATGGGGGGAAAAGCCCGGGCATACATCCCCAACCGTTTTGATGAAGGGTACGGGCTGAACAACGAAGCCCTGGATGTCCTTGCACAGGAACAAGTACGTCTCGTCATCACAGTGGACTGCGGTATTCGCTCCCCCGTGGAAGCGGAACATGCCCGTTCCTGCGGCATGGATATGATCATTACGGATCATCACCACCCCAAGGATGAGATCCCAAATGCCTGGGCGGTCATTTGCCCACGCCAGGAAGGAGACCCCTACCCGGACAAAAACCTGGCTGGAGTTGGGCTGGCATTCAAACTTGCCCAGGCATTGCTTCTGCGCCACCCGGTGGAAGGGGTATCCGCAGAGGATTGGCTGGACCTGGTGGCATTGGGCACCGTGGCAGACCTGGTCCCATTGGTGGACGAGAACCGGGGGTTGGTGCGCGCGGGTTTACGGATTCTGCGGATGGGCAGACGACAGGGCGTCCTTTCGCTCGCCCAGGCAGCTGGTTTAAACCCGGAGCGGTTGACCGCCGGTGACATCAGTTTTGGATTGGCTCCCCGTCTGAACGCTGCAGGACGGCTTGAATCCGCCCTGGCTGCATTTGCCATGCTGATGAGTACCGATCCAATGGAAGCCGGACCCCTGGCACAAAAGCTGGATGATCAAAACCGCCAGCGACAGAAGATCACCCAGGAAATCCAGCAGGCTGCCGAACTGATGGCGGCAGAGGAAGTCTCCCCCCACTTGATTTTTGCCGTTCACCCGGAGTTTAATTCCGGCGTGGTGGGGCTGGCGGCATCCCGCCTGGTGGAGGCTTATTACCGCCCAGCCATTGTGGGGCAGATTGGAGAGGAAACAACCCGCGCCTCCTGCCGCAGCATCCCCATCTTTCATATTACCAAAGCACTGGACGAATGTGCTGATTTGCTGGTCCGGCATGGTGGACATGCCATGGCAGCTGGCTTTACCGTCTCCAATCATCAACTTGAAGAGCTGCGGGTTCGGTTACAGGCAATCGCTGAGCGCGAATTGGCTGACCAGGAACTGGTGCCTTCCCTGCGCGCAGATATTGAACTCCCCCTGTCCGAAATTCGACCTTCCTTGCTGCCATACCTGGACCAGTTGCAACCCACCGGCACCAATAATCCGGAAGCAGTTTTTGTCGCCCGGAATTTGTGGGTAACAAATTCCCGGACAGTTGGGGCGGAAAAGAAACATCTCAAATTGACAGTGACTGATGGTTCCATCACCTACGATGCGATTGCATTCCGCCAGGGGCACTGGCAGGATCAAATGCCGGAGAGCGTTGACCTGATGTTCACTTTTGAGAAAAACAATTTCCAGGGGCGGGAATATCTCCAACTGAACGTTAAGGACATTCAACCCAGTCCCTGATTTTTCAACCGGACATGATGTTTCACCATCCTCCTTCACGCATCAGGGCAATCTTACTGGCTTTGCTGGTGACATTTCTCTGGTCCACCTCCTGGATCCTGATCAAAATTGGATTAAAGGATGTCCCTGCGCTGACCTTTGCTGGACTGCGGTATATGCTTGCATTCCTCATCCTAATTCCGTTTTCCATCCAACCCGCACATCGAAAAGCAATCCGGGAAATGAAACCTTCCATTTGGGGAAAGCTTGTCCTTTTAGGAATCCTTTTATATGGGGTTGCCCAGGGAGCCCAATATATTGGTCTGGACAGGCTGCCCTCCACTTCCGTCAGCCTGTTATTAAACCTCACCTCACCGGTTGTGGCACTGCTTGGAATCCAGCTTCTCAAAGAAAACCTTTCCAGGCGGCAGTGGCTGGGGGTTTTGTTCAACCTTGCCGGAGTGCTGGTCTTTTTTGGACCGGTTCAGTTCCCTGCCAGCCAAATATGGGGAATGGTTATCGTAGTCATCGGCATGCTGGCGAATTCATTGGGGGCAATCCTCAGCCGGGGTATCAATCGTACACGACAGGTTTCTCCAACCCTTGTAACCACCATATGCATGGGAATTGGCGCGGTCCTGATGCTGGGCGGCGGAATAATTACAGAGGGAATCCCCCGTATGACTATCCCTGTCTGGGGAATCATCGTCTGGCTGGCATTGGTAAATACCGCCATGGCATTCACACTTTGGAATTACACCCAACAAACCCTCACCGCCATGGAATCAACCATCATCAACAGTACAATGTTGATCCAGATCGCCATCCTGAGTTGGATTTTTTTGCAGGAAAGCCTTTCGGGAATGGAAATCCTCGGCATGATCCTGGCTGCCGCCGGAGCAGTGCTGGTCCAGTTAAGAAACCACGCCAGCAATAACCAAGCGTAACATTGTACAATAAGTGTACAATGTGACGATTCTCGCATAGAATCTGGTTATCAACTTTAAGGAGTATGCTCATGAAACTACGTCCAATCATCAATTTTGTTATGTTTCTTGTAACCGTTGCGGTCAACTCGCTTGCCAATATCCTCCCCATCAATGGGCGGAATACAGGTGAAATATCCGATTCAATCCCTGCCCTGTTTACACCAGCCGGGTATGTTTTTTCCATCTGGAGCCTGATCTATCTTGCCTTGCTTGGGTTTTCCATTTACCAGCTGCTTCCTGCCGGTCAGACACCGCGGCTGGAACGGTTGGGATATGCGTTTGCCATCAGCGGGGTTTTCAATACCGCCTGGATCCTGGCATGGCATTATGGACAGGTTTTCCTGAGTGTCCTCATTATGCTCGGTCTGCTGGCAACCCTGATCTGGATCTATGGAAAGCTTGAAATCGGCATCAAACCGGTTTCGGTTCGTGAAAAATGGCTGGTCAACCTGCCATTCAGCATCTACCTGGGATGGATTTCAGTTGCAACCATTGCCAATATTAGCGCCCTGGGTGTAACAGCCAACTGGAGTGGATGGGGACTCTCCGGCACAACCTGGACAATCATCATGATCGTCATTGCCACCCTGTTAGGGCTTGCCATGACCTTCCTGCGTCGGGAAGTGGCTTACACACTGGTATTGGTCTGGGCATTGATTGGAATTGCTGTGGCGCAGAAAGAGATCCCTGCCATCAACACCACAGCATACATCACTGCTGGAATATTGGCTGCCGCGCTGATTTTCAACCGACTTGGGTTGATGACCAACAGGAAGACATTGGTCAATCCATAAAGCGATACTTGATCAATGTCCACAGGGCAATCACAGCATCCCAGGCTTTGATCTTCTTCCCCTCGGAGTAATCGCGTGGATTGAAATCAATTGGAACCTCATAAACCCGGACTTTTCGCTTCAGCACCTTGGCAGTAAATTCCGGTTCAAAATCAAACCGGCGCGCGTGGATGACCATATTCTCAACCACGTTGCGCCGGAACACTTTATAGCCGGTTTCCATATCGCTGAGAATATTGTTGTACAACAGGTTAGTAACAAAGGTCAACAGCTTGTTGGCAACCATGTTCCAGTACAGGATGGGGCGCCTGCCAGCCCCCAAAAAGCGGGAGCCATAAACCACATCCGCCTTCCCTTCACGAATGGGAGCGAGCAAATTGGGATATTCTCGAGGATCGTATTCCAGGTCGGCATCCTGGATGATGATGATATCTCCGGTGGCGTGGCGGAAACCGGTAACGAGCGCAGCACCCTTGCCGAGGTTGCGCTCATGCAGGATTACCCGGACAATACCGCTGCCATCCAGTTCCCGGAGAATCTCCCGGGTGCCGTCGGTGGAGCCATCGTCCACCACCACAATTTCATGCACCAGGTCCATGTTTTGAACCCGCCGCAGAATTTCCTGGATCGTTTTTGCTTCATTGTAAACAGGAATGACAACTGTTATTTTCATACCTTGGATTATATCAGAGCAATTCCCAATCATTTTCCGCGATAATCGTATCCAGGTATAATCGTACCCTTTCACCATTGCCTGTTCTGCATCAGTAAATCACCCGACGTGGCAGCAGGTTCTTTACCCCCCTGGAGGTGATCCTCCCGCGTCCCAGATACCGTCCCCACGAATCTGTCAGCATCGCGACCTGACCGGCAGGCAGGATTGATATACGCAATGACAGGTTTTCCCCCCGCTGCCAGGCATTCACCTGGTCAAAATCCAGCAGTATCTTCCCGGATTGGATTTCCCTCCAATAGCGGGCAGCTGCCTGGTGAGTGATTTCCCAACCCGACGGAGTTTGTTCGGCAAACAACAACCCCAACATTTGCACCGGAAATTCTCCAAACCGGTTGAAGTACATGGCAGGCGCCAGGATGACTGAATCACCATTCTGCCAGAATACCAGGTTCCCGCCAGATACCTTTCCTGCAATATCCAGCCCATATTTTTGAAGCAGAGACTCCGCCTGTTCCCGGACAACCACATCTGGTACAGGTTGCCATCCAGCACGGGTCAGTGACCGTGCCGGGATTTGCTCCTGTTCACCAAGAATGGAATCAGTTTTGGTCAGGCGGGCAGCAAAGAAACCGGAGGTGCCCAGACGGTGTGGAAACAGGCGGGCTGCGCGTACGACATCCGGATGATACGCAAGCTCTCCAACCTGTCGCAAGCCGGGTGCACTCGCACGCAGCCGTTCGTTCATATCATCCAGCTGGACGGCACGACCATACCGGGTGAGGACGGCATCCAGCACACCCTCATCCTCTTCTGGGGCAAGTGTGCAGGTGGAATAAACTACCTGCCCGCCCACTCTCACTGCCTGCAAGGCGCTGACCAGCAAGCGCACCTGCCGATCCGCTAACGCCAACCGCTCCCGGTTGGTAATGGGGCGCATGGGATGGGACTCGGTTGAACGCAGGTTTTCCATGCTGCAGGGTGCATCCAGCAATACCCGGTCAAAGGTTTCCGGGAACCAGGCACCAAATTTTTCACCCGGGAAATTCGTCACTGCACCGCTCACCGCCCCCCAATTTGCCAGCACCACCCGCAGCGCCTGGATGCGGCTTGCGCTTGAATCATTTGCCATAACCAGTCCCTGATCCGCCATCCGGTCCAACAGGTGGGTGGTCTTGCCGCCGGGAGAAGCTGCCATATCCAGCACCAGCGGCGTTTCCCCGGGTTCAAAATCAAATAATTCCACCGGCAGCATGGAGGCGGCATCCTGCAGGTAATAAAAACCCATGCGGTGTTCAGGAGTCTGGCTTGGTGGCAATTCAGTTTTATCCAACCACCAGCCAGTCGGGCAATACGGCACCGCCCGCAGACTCCATCCATAGCGATCTGCCCAAGCGGGAATCATTTCATCAGGATTCGCTTTTTGCGGATTCACGCGCAGCGCACCCACCAGCGGCTTTTCCAGTTCCGCTTGCAGTGCAAGGAACTCCTCTGCTGATATCAGCAAACGGTATTTTTCCAGTGCAGCCAGCTGCACCTGGGAGGATGATGGTCTGGGTGTTTGCTTTCTTTGTTTCCGGCGGGTCACGGATTGATTGTACTATAAGCCCGTGGAATCCATGTCCCCCATCAGGTACAGAACCAGCGAGGCAGCCACCAGGGCGGCTGTTTCCATCCGCAGGATGCGCTTCCCCAGGCTGACCGGCAGGAGACCGGCAGCCCGTGCCATCTCCACCTCCTCCAGGGTAAATCCACCCTCCGGTCCAATCAGGATCGCAATTCTGGCAGGGTTTGACAGGGCTTGTGTTTGCAGCACATCCCTTAACATCACCTGCTTCTCACCTTCCCACATGAACAGGGAAACCTGGTGGCTGGCATGGGCATCCTGGAGAGCGGAAGAATATTTTAACGG
>JAGVUS010000017.1 GCA_019136175.1 Chloroflexota bacterium
TTTTTTGCCAGGAGAATGTTATGCCTTCTGCTTTGCCCGTCAAGCCGTACTTCCGTATCCCGCCGATCTTTGATCTGCCCAACCTCATTGAAGTTCAAATTGAGTCTTTCCAACGGCTGAAATCTGAAGGTCTTGCAGACCTGTTTGATGAAATCTCCCCAATTGAATCCTATAACAAGGGAATGAAACTCTATTTCCCGGGTCGCTCACCGGAAGCCAGGCAGTGGGGATTACGCTACTGGTTTGGCGAGCCCAAGCACACGGTGGATGAGTGTGTGGAGCGTGACCTGACCTATTCCTCCCCGCTGTACGTCTCTGTGCTGCTGGCGGGATCCGAAGTGCCCGAACCCATGAAGCAGGACGTATTCCTTGGGGACTTCCCTGAAATGACAGAAAAGGGTACGTTCATCATCAACGGTACGGAACGTGTGGTGGTTTCCCAGCTGATCCGCTCTCCTGGTGTGTATTTTGAAGCCCAGACGGATCGCACCACGGGTCATCGCATGGCGTTTGCCAAGCTGATCCCGGACCGCGGCGCATGGATGGAATTTGAAACCCGCAAGAATGACTACATCATCCTCAAATTCAATCGCAAGCGCACAGTGCCGATTACCATTTTCCTGCGTGCATTGGCTGCTGTCAGCGATGGCTTGCCAGACTCGCCCTTGACTAATGGAACGGATGAGGAATTGATTGCCCTCTTCCAGGATATTGATAACGACCCCGACCGCATGTTCATCACCTCCACCATTCGCCAGGAACCCACCTGGGTGTTGGACAGGGGCATGACCATTGCACAAGAAGCCCTGATTGAATTCTTCAAGCGTATGCGTCCGGGAGATCCGGCAACGTTGGAAAATGCACGCGGATTCCTGGAGGAGCAATTGTTTGACCAGCGTCATTATGACCTGGAGCGGGTGGGGCGCTACAAGCTTAATCAAAAACTCGACCTGGCGGACCGCATCCCGATGAGTCACCGTAACATCACCCGCTGGGATATTGTCTATCTTGTACGCCGCATGATTTTGATCAACAACGAGCGTGAAGACAAGGATGATATCGATCATCTGGGCAACCGCCGCGTGAAAACCGTGGGTGAGCTCATCCAGAACAAGCTGCGGGTGGGTTTGCGCCGCATGGAACGCGTGATTAAGGAACGCATGTCCATCCGCGAGCAGGACCAATATTCTCCGGTCAGCCTGATCAATATTCGTCCTGTAGTGGCTGCCATGCGGGAGTTCTTTGGCTCCAGCCAGTTATCCCAATTCATGGATCAGACCAATCCATTGGCGGAACTGCGCCACAAACGCACCCTTTCCGCACTGGGTCCGGGTGGTTTGCGGCGGGAGCGCGCTGGTTTTGATGTTCGGGATGTGCACCACTCGCACTATGGACGCATCTGCCCGATTGAAACACCGGAAGGTCCAAACATTGGTTTGATTGGTCGCCTGGCATCCTTTTCACGTGTTAATGAATATGGATTTATTGAGACTCCCTATCGCAAGGTGGTGAAAGTGCTGTCCAGCACGGACCCGCGCCTGGAAGGTCGGCTTTTAAAGGAAACCCTGACGGATCCTGAAACTGGTGAGGTGATTGCCAAAGCAGACGAACGGATAACTAAAGAGATGCTGCCTGCCATTGCAAAACTGGGGCGGGCAGCCATCATGGTTCAGTCCTTTGTTTCCGACGAGATTGACTATCTCTCGGCGGATGCTGAAGACAAATTTGTGATCGCCCAGGCAAACACACCGGTCAATCTTCATGGAGAATTTACCGAGGAACGGATTTCCTGCCGGCATCACTCTGATTTTACAATTGCATCACCCGATGCAGTCAATTATATGGATGTTGCGCCGCACCAGGTGGTGGGCATCTCTGCTGCATTGATTCCCTTCCTGGAGCATGACGATGCCAACCGTGCCCTGATGGGATCCAACATGCAGGCGCAGGCTGTTCCATTAATTGCCCCGGACATTCCGTTGATCTCGACCGGCATGGAAAGATATGCCGTGAAAGATTCCGGTCAGGTGCTTGTGGCGGATGAAGATGGCGAAGTCATTTCGGTAACTGGACGGGAAATCATTGTCCGCACGGAAAAGGGGTTGAAGACCTATTTGCTGCGGAAATATCAACGCTCCAATCAAAGCACGTGCATTGACCAGCGCCCGGCAGTTGTCAAGGGTCAGCGCGTTCACAAGGGAGATGTGCTGGCAGATTCCTCCTCCACGGTGGATGGAAACCTTGCATTGGGACAGAACGTGGTGGTCGCCTTTGTCTCTTGGGAAGGCGGCAACTTTGAAGATGCCATCCTGATTTCGGAACGCCTGGTGGAAGAAGACCGCTTCACTTCCGTCCATATCGAAAAATACGAAGTGGAAGCCCGCGATACCAAGCTGGGACCTGAAGAAATCACGCGCGACATCCCAAATGTCGGCGAGGATGCCATCAAGGATCTTGATGAACAGGGCATCATCCGCATTGGAGCGGAAGTTGGACCGAATGATATCCTGGTAGGCAAAATTACCCCTAAGGGTGAGAAGGAATTGACACCGGAAGAACGTCTGCTTCGCGCCATCTTTGGTGAAAAATCCAGGGACGTGAAGGATACATCCCTCCGCATGCCGCACGGCGAGCGTGGAAAGGTGGTGGACGTCAAGGTCTTTACCCGGGCGGATAACGTGGATCTTTCTGCAGGCGTGGATATGATGGTGCGTGTCTCCGTTGCACAGACCCGCAAGATTACCGCCGGTGATAAGATGGCGGGACGTCATGGGAACAAGGGCGTGGTTTCCCGCGTGGTGCCTGTGGAAGACATGCCCTATCTTGAAGATGGCACACCTGTGGATATTATCCTGAATCCATTGGGTGTTCCTGGTCGTATGAATATTGGTCAGGT
>JAGVUS010000209.1 GCA_019136175.1 Chloroflexota bacterium
GGAGCCTGAACACGGCGAACCCGATCCCAGCCCTCAACATAGACATACGCCTGTCCACTGGTGAAATGCACCACATCCTTAAGGTGCGCTTCTTCCAGGTCCATGGTATTTCCCATTTCTTCACGATCATCCATGGCGGTCATGCGCATTAATACTTTAAGGTTGGTTTGTTTCATTGCCTCTGGAGCCAACGCCGATGGAAGTTGATCACAAATCAAAATGCCCTGCCCCAATGCGCGCATCTCTGCAAGCATCCGCGTGAACAACCGGATGGCATGTTCCTTGGGATTTGCCCGATATTGGCTGCCTTCATCGCTGCGCCCAATTAAATTATGCGCCTCCTCAACCACCAGGACGTGCCGCAAAGGAGACCCGGAGCGACGGGTTGACCGGGCATGCTCATACACATAGGTCAGGATGAACATCATCATCAATGCTTTTTCATCCTCGTTAAGTGCGTCCAATTCCAATACAATCGGTGATTTCATCAATACATCCGGTGGAATCACGCTATCTGTATCCAGCATCCTGCCCTTGGAACCCCGGCGAAGCGAATCAAGGCGTTGGAGCAGGGCAGCGTTAAAATCATCCCGAAGTTTTTCGCTGTACCCTGATGACCGAATGACAAGATCTGCCTGCGTGCACAAATCAGACAGGGTCGGTGCTTCCAATCCCGGCTCCCCGCCCAGGCTGTCATCATACCATCCCCTCACCTCATAGGTTTGCCGGATGGATTTATCGAGCATCAGTGGAAGCGGGTCGAATAAATTGAAAGCCCCAACAAAACAGGCATTCAATCTGGAAATATGGCTTTCCAGGGAAATTCCAGCCGGTACTTCAAACGGATTAAACCGGAACGGACTGATGCGTTCCTCACCCAGTGTAAACACCAGCAAATCATCCCGGAAGGCGTCCATCTGCTTCAACGCTCGATACTCAGTTTTTGCCGGTTCCAATACCAGGAATGGAATCCTTTTTTCTGGCGCAACATTCCACAATTGATGCAAAATGTTCAGCATGGTGGTTGTTTTACCAGAACCGGGTACGCCAACAATTAATCCATGCTTTGCCAGTTCTTCCCGATTGACCTGTGCGTCGTGCCCGGCTTTCCCTGTTTCATCTGAGTATTTCCCCAGGCGAATATGTACCGGGGCGGCATCCCGCCTGGATCCCCCGCCATCTCCCAAGCCTGTATCCACCTCAAATCCCGGAAAGCCAGCCTGCACGGCAATGGGAAATCGCCAAAAACTGGAAACTTCCTCAACATCCACAAGCCGGTGCAACCGTTGAACCCTCCAGGGAAGTTCTTCTTTTGGACGAACCATCCAGAGTCGGGTGCGGGCATCCGGGCAAATATTTAACGATTCACCAGCCAGTACCTGCCTGGTAAACAGATCCTCACCCAGCTTGCTGCTAATGATCTGGGGTTTGGACCGCGTGGAGCTGGAAGTGAGTGCTTCCGTCAATCCAGTTGGTTTCTCCTCGGCAAATACCCGGAATGAAGTCAGGAATAAATAGGTTTGCGGATATCGGGAAAGTAAGCTTTCATAGTCATCCACACCTGGTTTCAATACCGGGAGTGGATCATAAGTTCGCAACACCCTTCCATTGTCATCAGTTACACGTTCTCCAGAGAGTGCCTGCCTCATTGTCCGGGTACAGTTACTGATCCATTCCAGTTCCTCACCATCCAACACAGTTGGACATAAAAGCAGGTCAATCGCAGCATCTCCATCAATGCGCAGCATGGTTCTGCATAATTGCTCAAGCGAGTTGTTTGCCTGCGGTTTCCAGAGAGAGGCGACATAAAAATATGGATACCCAAAATTCGACTTGTATTCCTCTTCCGGTTTAATGATTTCATCCACATACCGAGACCAGGAAAGATCGGTGGCTTTATTCCATAAATCTGGATGACTTTGTTCTGTGATCCGATTTAGTGTGTATTCTCGCGGAAATAAATTATGTATGCGTTCCGCCCAATTCGTATCATTCATTTGTTCCTGGCGGATACGTACAATCACAAATATTTGAAGATGATCTCCCATTTTCCTCAACCGCAGGCTGATTGCTGCATTTTCCAGGATGGGATGAAGCATCCGCAGCATGTTTAACTGGCGTTTTACAATCTCTGCGCGCCGTTCTTCCAGTTTTTCTCCCAAAGGCAGAAAACGCGGTTCAGCAAAATTCGGGATCTTCGATAACTCGAAGATAATTAACTGGTGCTCCGCGTCGAGGTACTGGTAAGACCAGCGTGGTTCATAACTTCCCTTGTTCCAGCGGATGAAATAATTCGATTTACTCATCAAAACACCGTGATTTTAAAGAAACATAAAAAGGGAATTCCAGGGTAATTATTGGAATTCCCTTTCCAAAACCAGTTAATTCAAATTACATCTGCTCCCAACCACCCAGGTTGGATGCACCAGGCGGAGGTGGGGGAACCGTGTTTGTAACCACAGGTCCAGCACCAGGACCCTCCTGGAGGGCAATCATTCCAATATTATATGCCATCACCAGGATGAGGTAGAATATTCCACCAAAAACCAACAGCCAGATTGCAACCCAGCCAAGACATGGGATCAATACAAGGATTGCCCCAACAATCCCCAGAACCAGCACACCGACAAAGTAAATTGCAACCGTCGCCAGCATGCGTTTCCATCCGCGTTGAACGATCTTCCAGATGGCACCAAATTCAAATGCTGATGCAAAAGTTCCCTTGATGGCGTAGTTAACATACACTCCCTGGATCCAGAATACCAGCAGGAGGGAATAGATCAGGCTGATGATTGCCAACCCAATACTCCCGGCAGCAAGGGCATTACTACCATAATTGTAGCTGGCACCAGATGCAGCGCTCATAATGATGGAAAGGAGGATCATTGGGATTGCATAAATCAGTGAAATCGCAATCATCTTTAATCCATCCATAAAGAATTTACCAAAGTCGCTCCAGGCTGGTAACGGGGGACGGATACCATTGCGAAGGTTTTGGATAACAGCAAGCATATATCCCCCATTGACAAAGTTCAAAATGGGAATCATATTCACCCCGGCGCCAATCAGAATTTTCTTCTTCCATTCCGGGTCTCTGAACATAAAGGTCAGGTTGTCTTTTAGATCACCTGAGGTTGGATTGTAATCATAATATTGCATTTTCTTCTCCTTGTGATGATGATTGAAATGAATAAGTTAACGGTCACTGGCAATTGCTGATACCGCAGCCCCTATGCCAGCCAGGGTTACCACACCGGCAATGCCGGCAATCCCTGCCAGGATTTCTCCTGCTGTCAGGGGTTTGGTCACTTCAGGCAAGGATCCGTTTCTTAACATCCGATAGCCATATGCTTCCGGTACCCATCCCCGGAAACTGGAAGGCAGTTGTACTTCAAACCAGCCATAGGTCTCCCCCACAACTGGAAGCACAACATCCGACTTAATCCGTGCCAGGTCACGAGCCTGAAAAGATGGCTCGAGCTTGATCGGGGCATCCTGGATCTTATAAGGAACACTGGAGCCCCCCTTCCAACCAATCAGGTATTCATTGACCCGGAAAAATCCCCAGGCAGTTGATTCATCCACCTCTCCCAAACCCACTTTCACTTTAATGCCAAGGGATTTTAGAACATAACCTTCAATCCCACCAAATGTTGCCACTTTATAAAATGGGTCTTGATCACCCACGATCAGCACCACGTCATTACCGGTCATGACAAACAGGCGGCGGCTATGAGTGTTGGGTTGGGAAAAAATGGGCACAACCGCAGTATTGGTATGCAGGATGAAACAATCTGTGCTGCCCGGTTCACTGATTTCGCGCACAGTTTCTGAAAGATTGGGATCTGGAAAAACAGGCACAAAACACCGGGGGCAAAAATTTGCCATTGGGTGTAATGTATCACCACATTCAGGGCATACTGGATTGAAGGATTGCGGATCTGTAGTTTGGTGAGGCTGATTGGTCAACATGTCAATAATACCTTTCAATTACGGCTAGAAGTTCCGACGGACATCTTTCGCCCGTTTCTTTAATTCTTCTTCCCGGCGGGTCTTTTCATCCGTTTCCTTAACTTGAGCCCCGCGGTCTGTAAAGTCAGAAATTACGGATTTGATCATCAAGTCAACCGAATCTTTTAGATAGTTCAACCGCGGGTTGTAATCCACTTCGTCAATCACTCGAAGAACTTCTGTTTGCCAATCGTCCAACAACCGCGCCCTTTCCCACTTGCGTTGTTGGATCGCCTGATAACGTTCCAGCCGCCGCCGTTCAATCAACATCACACGTTCTTTATGTGCCTCGCTCTTAAACGTAACCGTCTGGGACGTTTGTTTCATCGGGCTTTTTGCGGGTAATTCTCCCGACTGAATGGTCAAACGTGGTGGTAATTCAGGAGAATTTTCTCTGAGTTCTGAAGGAAGCTGGGGCGGGATTAAGATTTGCCGTCTTTCCACATAGGCAAGTGCGCCCAGCTTTTGAACCCCCACAAGAACTTTAAGATACCGGTACTTTAACTCCTCCACGCCCACCAGCAATTGTTCCTGTACAGGTAATTCATGATGATAGATTAAATTACAATATTCCACCAGAACAGGCAGTTGATACGTTTTAATTTTCCCGTGAAGTTGGTTTAAAAATTCCGCTTCAGAAATTTGCAGATCTGGCGGATACATGACAGGTGTGGTCTGCTCACTAATAATGATCAGACTTTGCAGGTTCAATGAATTCATGATTGTATTTACTTTTCGTTGTGTGGGATTTTTACCTAATAAAATTGTTTATAAGGTGATTATACCTTATAACAACCAACACCCGGAGTAATAAAATTACATATTTGAAAGGAGATTGGAGGAAATTTCTCCACCGGCAGCTTCCTCCTGGATCAACCAATCCAGGTATGCCTTCGCGGTCATCAGGCTGGCACCGCTCAGCGCCACCACCTGTTTGAGCGCTTCGGCTTTTTTGCCAGATTTGACCAGATTCCTGATTTGATCCTTTTCCTCAGCCTTAAGTTGTATCCGGGTTGGGTTCTGCGCAGATGATTGTTGGAGATTTTCAAGCTCAATTCGGGCACGCTGGGTCCAGATGGGATGATCTGACAATCCCAGGAAACTAGTCAGTGCAGCTTCCGCCAGTTCACGTTTACCAAGCTTTTGATATATCTGCGCCTGGTAATAGTAAATCACCGCATTGGATGGCTGCAATTGCAGAACTGCATTTAATTCGCGCAAGGCTTGTTCATACTCCCCCATTTCGCTTAAGATCACCCCGTAATCCAGCCGCGCATCCACGTGCGTGGGTTTTAATTCCAGCGCGGTCTCCAGGTCACTCAAAGCCTCCGGGAATTGACGAATCAACATATGAATATGACCGCGGCGGAAATACCCTTCCGGGTTTGCTGGTAGTAACCGAACCAACTGATCATACGCTTCCAGGGCGCGTTTATATGTGTGTAAAGCCTGGTAGACCAACCCCCTTCCCAGGTATCCACCTGAGTGAAGAGGAGCAAGCTGAACCACCATATTAAAATCTTCCAGCGCTGCCTGGTAGCGCTTTAATTGGTAATAAACCATCCCGCGCCCAAGATATGTTTCCGGATCATGGGTTTCCATGCTGATGGCGCGGTCATATGCCCGTAATGCTGCCGACCACTTTCTTTCAGCAGCATATTGATCACCCACATGCTTGTAATAATCCGCATTCATCCGCTTGCGTCCTTAAACCGAACAAAATCCGAAAAAGACGCACTACGTGCTTATAAATTGATTATAGCCCGGCTTCTTCAATGCGCAAGTTCCTGGCTTGTTCAATGTATGCCAGGCTTTGATGCCGGAAGTACGTGTTGTATAACCCGGCATAATGTCCACCCCTGCGCATGAGATCATCATGGTTCCCCATCTCGATGATCCGTCCCTGCTCCATCACAATGATTCGATCTGCTGATTTTACAGTGGAAAGCCGATGGGCAATCAGGATACTGGTGGTTTGAGCAAGGATCATTTTTAGCGTCTGCTGGATTTGCCATTCCGTGAATGGATCAATGCTCGCTGTTGCTTCATCCAGAATAAAGATGGCTGGTTTTTGGACCAGGACCCGCATCAGGGAGACCAGTTGACGCTGCCCCATGGAAAGACGGGACCCGCGCTCACCAACATTGGTTTGTAACCCATCCGGCAAAGCCTCAAGCCATTCCCCCTCGCCAATTGTCCTGGCGAGTTGTTCAATTTCATCATCCGTTACATCCGGGCGTGCATACCGGATATTTTCCACAACAGTGCCCGAAAACAGGAATGGAACCTGGGTCACAATCCCAAGATGGTTCCGGTATGTTTCCAGATGGAACGACCGGATATCCTGATCATCGATTAAGATTTCACCGGACTGGTATTCATAAAACCGCGCCACCAGCTTGGCGATGGAGGTCTTTCCCGCACCGGTATGCCCCACAATGGCAATATTTTCACCGGGACGTATATGAAGGTTAAAATCTTCCAATACAGGCTCATCCGGTTTATATGAAAACCCGACATGCTTGAATTCAATTTTTCCCTGCAGCCGCAGCACAGGTTGATTGGAAATCTGCCTCACGGCTGGTTCAGCATCAATCAGGGCAAAAACCCGTTCTGCAGCCGAGAGACCATTTTGAATCTGAGTCCAGAAGGATGCCAGGTTCATCACAGGGTACAGGAATCGATCCAGGCTGGTAATGAACAGATACCAGACCCCAGCAGTAACCAGCCCCTGTGATACCGTAATGGCACCGGCGTAAATCATCATTGCAGTTGCCATTCCACCCATTGCATTCAGGGTAGGAAACACGATCGATAGAACCAGCCCGCGTCGAAAATTCACCTGGTAGGAAGTATCATTGGCTTTGTCAAATTCATCGTAAATGCTGGTTTCCTGCCGAAAATTCTTGGCAACCGCAATACCAGAAATGGTTTCCTTAATGGTGGAATTTACATTCGCCATGGCGCGCATTCCCTGGCGGGTGACTTTCCGAGCCAGCTTCCTGTAAAAGTATGTCAATATTGCCACAACTGGAATCAGAGCAAAGAGATAAAGGGTCAACCGCCAATCCACGCTCAGTAAAATAATCGCCAGAGTGATCGACTCCACCAATTGGGTGATCACATCGGTCGTGATGGTGACCAGTTGACCAAAGTCCTGCGTATCCGAAGTAATGCGGGAAACAACCTTGCCAGATGGCACCTCATCATAAAAGGACAGGTCATGATTGGTTGCCGCCTGAAAACCTTCTTCAGCCATTTTCAGGACAACTGCCGCCACAGTCCGAACAGTCAGTCTGCGGCTTGCCCAGTTAATCGCCCAATTGAGGATCCCTGCAACCAGAACAGCACCTGCAAGGAGAATTAATGTCCATTCACCAACTCCCGGCTTCAGCAAATCAACACCGCGGGAGACGATCAGTGGTTGGATTACCGAAATCCCGGCAAGCAGCAGGACAAGAACAACAATCATTGTCATCCTGATCCGGTGTGGCTTAAAGTACATCAGAATCCGCCGGATCAATTCCCGGTCGGAATACTTGCGGTCATATTGTTCCTTATCAAGACTGGAAAAGAAACCCATATGCTTCCTGTTTACTCACTAAAAATCCGCCGGTAGGCGTCGGAGGTTTCCATCAGCTGCTCATGCGTGCCTGATGCAACCAGTTCTCCACCGCGCATCACCAGGATGACATCTGCCCAGCGAATTTGGGAAAGGCGGTGCGTGATAATAAAGGTGGTTCTACCGCGCGCAGCAGCATAAATTGCCCTTTGGATATGGTCCTCTGTCTGACTGTCAATAGCACTGGTGGAATCATCCAGGACCAGGATGCGCGGGTCCGTCAGGAACGCCCGGGCAAGTGCAATCCGCTGGCGCTGCCCTCCAGAGAGGGTGACACCGCGCTCCCCCACAACAGTCTCATATCCATCCTTGAATTTCAGGATAAAGTCGTGTGCCTGGGCAGCCCTGGCAGCTGACTCAATTTCTTCGCGGGTTGCAGAAGGTTTTCCAAAAGCGATATTTTCGGCGATCGTCCTTGAAAACAGGAAAATGTCCTGTTCAATAATGGATATATTACGGCGCAGTGCTTCCAGGTCCCATTCGCGAACGTCCACGCCATCCACGAAAACCGTTCCGCCAGTCACATCATAAGTGCGGTTGATCAGCCGGACAAGGGTGGTTTTTCCGGTTCCCGTTTGTCCCACAATGGCAACAGTTTGTCCGGGCTGAACCTTAACCGATATGTTTTGCAAAACGGATCGATCGCAGTCATCGCCTTCTTTGTCCGGCAGGTATGTAAAACAAACATTTCGAAATTCCACTTCACCCCGCATGGATTCGGAATATCCATCTGCATTTTGATCCAGGTTATTCTCCTGGTTCATGAGTTCCAAAATACGTCGTGCTCCTGCCAATCCAAGAGATATTCGGGAATAGGCAAATATACCGGAAAACGTCGGGAAATCCAGCATCAAGAGTAGACCAAAATATGCAATCACATCCCCTGCGTCGATGGCTCCTGCGCGGAACAGCAACAATGCATGCAACAGCCCGGCTGCAAGTGCAACGGATAGCAAAAGGTATGGCAGGAATTTTGCTTCCTCGTCGCCCTGGCGAACAATGGCAGTCTGGTATTTTTCTGCCTGCTGATTGAAACGCCCAATCTCAGCCCGCTCCTGGGAGGAACTTTTTACGATTTCAATACCATCCAGCACTTCTGAAAGCCGGGTGTTCAGCAGCCCAAAGGATTGCCGCACCTGATCTGTAATGGGACGCAGAATATTCATATACCTGCGAATGGCAATAAAAAACACAATGATGAATACTACCGGCGTAATCAACAGGCTGGGATGATATGTTGGTGCCAGGATCAATGGCATAATTAAAAAATTGAGCGAACCAATCACCATGTTAAAGCCCGGGCTGAACATGAAGTTCACCTCCCGGACATCGTTGGTCGCCCGCGCCATGGTATCCCCGACTGGCTGCAAATTGTGGAAGGTCATACTTTTTCCCAGCAGGCTGGTGTATAACTCGTTTCGGACATTCTTCTCAATGCGCTGGGCAACCCACTCAAAACCAAAATTTCTTCCAAATTGAACAATTCCCCTGCCCAGCTGCGACACGGCCAGCAAAACTGCAATTTTTCCAATCTCTTCCAACGGGATGGGATTGGAAAGCACCAGGTTTAAGGCGCGTCCCGTCACTACCGGAACCAGGGCTGCCAGTACCGCATTTCCCAACGCTCCCGCCAACGCCATCAGGATGATTGGCCACTGCCGGACAGCATGGGACAATACCCAGCGGGCAGGGGATCGGCGGTCTGTTTTGTATGTCTTTCCTATTGTGATTTCAGAAATATTGTTTTCCATGAAGATACCATGTGCCCAATCATCAGGCGACCTATAGTTTACCATAAATCACGAAATGTTAGATAAATATCTATTGATACTCCATCAGCAAAATCTACCCCTGATGGATCTGAATATTAAGATCGACTGCTGATGTGATGCGGTTCAGGGAAATGCAGCGAAAACCTGGTCCCCCCGTTTACACTCAATTCCACATGACCTCTCAGCTGGCGTGACAGAACCTGGACCAATTGCAATCCCAGGCTATCGGTATTGCGATAATCCACATTATCAGGGAATCCTTTTCCATTATCCTGCACCACCAGTTCATACCAGTGTTGATCTGCCTCGTCCTCTATCCGGGTCAACCAGAGCGCAATTTCACCATGCCTGCCATCGGGAAAAGCATGTTTCAAGGCATTGGAAACAAGCTCATTGACAATTAAACCAAGTGGTATGGCTGTATCCACACCCAGTAGAACATCCCGAACGTCCATGTGAATTCGCACCCGCCCCCCCACGCCATACGCATTTGCCAGGTACCCTGTCAACCTCCGTAAGTAATCTGAAAAATTCACCCGTGCCAGGTTGCTTGCCTGATAAAGTTCTTCATGAATGAGGGACATGGACCGAACCCGGGCTTGGGTTTCCCGAAATGCAGCTACAATTTGTGGATCTTCCACATGATCCGCCTGTAAACTGAGCAAGCTGGAAATCACCTGCAGGTTGTTTTTAACCCGGTGGTGGATTTCACGTAAAAGCACCTCTTTTTCCTGCAATGCTCCCTTGATACTCTCCTCACCCCTGCGGCGTTCAATCGCCATTGCCACCTGGTTGGAAACAAAGATCATCATATCCAGGTGCTCGTCTTTAAATCGAATCCCTTCCTGGTAACTTTGCACAACCATCACACCGATTGTGCGCTGCCTGACTTTCAAAGGAACTCCCAGCCAATCCAATGAAGGTGTTCCAATAGATTCCACAACGCCCTGTCTCTCCAACTCACGAAAATCTTCCGGTGAGACAAATCGCGGTTCCCCCGTGCGCAGGACCAGGTCTGTCAGGCTTTTTCCAATTTTTCGGGCAGTGGGTTGGGTGTCATAAGTATCCACAAAATAATCAAAAGTAAGCACCTCATCATCTGGATGATAGAGTGCAATAAAAAAATTCTCCGCAGGCATGAGGTCGCTCAGAACATGGTGAATCAGGCGGTATAAATCCGGCAGGTTATATGCAGAAAATGCCGCCTCTGCAATCCGGTAAATTGCTTTTTGCACCTGCTCCACACGTTTGCGGTCCGTAATATCCTGCAGCGTTCCTTGTTGGGTGGAAGGATTGATCGCATCCATAATAGGCAAGGCTGTATCTTGAACCCAAACAACCCTGCCATCCTGGGTAAAGATTCTATATTCCTGGCTGTAATTATTGCTTCCGTCTCCTTCCCCACGATCCGCCCGGAGAACCTGGTCACGATCTTCCGGATGGATCTGGCGTGCCCAGAGACCGGGCGTTTCCAGCCATTCGGTCTGCGTGAATCCCAGCCAGTTTTCAATTTGTGGGCTGATATAAGTCCATTTTTTCGACCGGTTCCCCTCCACCTGGTAGATCACCACCGGGCTTTGTTCCACAAGAGTCAGGTATTTCCTTTCAGAACTCTCACGTTCGTTAATCAGCCTTAAAAACCAGGTGGACAGCAGCCACGAGAAGTTGGCAACCACAAGCAGTGTAATCACAAAAATAAAATTATATTGGGAAAGGACACCCACCCCAAACCAAAACCACAATGAATATACCAGAAGGGAAATCAAACTGAAATATACTGCACTGATGGGACTAACCAGAAAACTGGCGGCAATGGGAGGAACAATAAAGATGGGGATAATTTCACTCATCCGTTCCACCGGGTAATACAGGGGAATTCCAATAATTACAAGCAGAAAATATGCAGTCCCAACCCATCCCAACCATCCCCATTTTATATAATGCAAGCAGATGACCAGGATCCACAGGCAAATAATATATCCGACCAGGTGGGAAAGATTAAGATCGCCTTCTCCAAGAAACCGGATGACATCTTTAATAATTAGATAGAACGTTCCAATCACAGTCGCGCCTAGCAGGGAAACAAGCACTTCCCTGCGAATGGATTCCTGCGAAGGCAAGGTTTGTATTTCAAACCAGCGAGGGATGGATTTCAAAAATGGGTCCTTCCCGGGTTAATTTTCCCGCAATGACAAGATTTCCACCTTTCTGCTTGGCTACATAAAGAGCCTTGTCCGCCCGAATCAGCAGCGAGATCACTGTATCTTCATCACATTGAACCGAAGCCACTCCCAAACTGATGGTCACCGGTATTGCACCTGCTGATGTAACAATTGGAGTGGATCCAATTTCCTTCCGAATTCGCTCAGCAACGTGGATTGTATCCTCCAGGGTTGTTCCTGGCAGAAGCAGGATGAATTCATCTCCGCCATATCGTCCAAGGAAATCCACTTTTCGAGCTTTTTGATTGCAACGGTTCGCCAATGCACAGATGACCTCATCACCGACAGGATGACCATATTTGTCATTAATTGCCTTGAATTCATCTGTATCCGTGATGATCAGGGAGAAATTTCGATGATCCTGGATGGCATCCGTTACCATCACTCTTGCCATTTCAAACAATCGCCTGCGGTTTAAGAGTCCAGTTAACTCATCTGTCATTGCCAGATGATGCAATTCCCGGTATAACCTGGCGTTTTCCAGTGTCGTGGCTACCTGACCAGCAAAAATGGTTAGTGCAGGAATATCCGCTTGAATCAACTCGGTGCCCCACAGCCACAATAACCCGGTTTGTTGGTCAGCTACTTTGAGAGGTAAAAGAACACCCCGGGTGCCCGGTTGTAACACCGCCAGGTCACAAATCACCCGGACCTGCTGTTCTGTAAGACCTGCAAGGATCTGACGAGCCGCATCCATCGTGTCAACAAAAAATAAAGGTTCCCGGATTGGAGCAGCCAAGGGCAGAATCCCGGATTGCTGCAATTCCCGGTTGATATCCTGGACGGTCAGGTTTTCCAATTGATTTAACCGTTCCGGATCATTCAGGAATGGAGAGGGATAATGAATGGTCACCTCCTGACCAGCCAATCCCTGTAAAATTAACATACTCATCAGATTTATTTTCTCAAGCTCTTCCCCCAAGGTTTCCACCACTGTTCCAAGCAGTGCTGCGGCTTCTATTCGGGCAGCTACATGGGAAAGTGATGTGATCAATGCATTTGCCCTCTGTAACTCCAGGCTCCGATATCTTTCTGAATCCACCAATAAAGCCTTGGCAATCGCCAGCGCAGTTTGATCTGCGATCTGCCTCCCCTGAACCGTTTCTTCCTCAGTAAATTGATGCCTGTCAAAAAATCCGATTAACATCGCGCCCAGCTTGCGCCCATCCGCAATGAGAGGAAGAACCATGAATGAATGCATGGTAAACCGCGCTGCCAGTTCCGGAGAAACATACTCAGAATTAAAAACATCCTTAACAACCAGAACCGTGCCTTTCTTCAAACACGATTCGGTCAACGATACTTCCCCCGGTCGGGTGCGAAGCGCATAATAAGCAGGACCATAAGCCCCTGAAGCAGCACCGGGAAGCGGTTGTTTTTTTTCGTCGTCCCAGTGGGTGATATTTGCCCCATCTGCGCCAAACCACAGCATGACAATATCGATTACCTGGTAAAGCATTTCATCCAGCGATGTGGATTTCAACCCAATTTCCGTAATCTTGTGAAGCAAGGACAAGAAATCCGCCCGCCCTCTTGTTTCATCAAATAATTGGGCATTCTCAATTGCCATGGCAGCCTGACCGGCAAAAGCAAACAGATGATCGGCATCTTTTTGGGAAAAATAACCGGGTATCCGGCTGTCCAGATTAAGATATCCAATCACTTTTCCCTTCACAATGATAGGTGCCCCCACATAAGAGCGAAAACATTCCAATCCCGGCGGAACAATCCATTCCTTATTTTTTCTTACATCCGGCAGAACTACAGGAAGACGAGAATCCCGCATCCTCTTCAGGTTAGGGGTTTCATCCACATGGAGTCGTAAAGATTGAATATGATCCGTTAACTTCAACTCATCAAACCCACGGGTCCTGGCAATCCAGGTCCACCCATCGTCATCCATCAGCATGATATTTGCTGCATCGTGTGGAACCACTCTCTCAATAATCACCAATATTCGATCCAAAACTTCATCCAGGTGAAGAGTGCTCGAAAGTAAAATTGCTGTATCCCGCAGGGCATCTGCGAGAGCACGCTGCTCCTGTTCTGCCTGCTCAGCCCGCTTTTTTTCAGTAATATCCCGCAAAATCCCTAATGTCCCCGCAAATGCACCATTTGGATCCAGCCATGGTGCAGCAGTTACTGCAATATGCCGTTGGTTGCCATCCAATCGATTGATGATGATTTCATAATCCGTTATCATCCCATTACGGCGATGATCAGATTGGTTGCGAACTTCAGCATACTGATCAGACGAAGTAAAATCAGCCACAGTCCGACCAATTAACCCTCCCGGCTCCACACCAAAGATTCGATCCGCAGCAGGGTTGGCAAAAACGAATCTTTCCGCCTGGTCAACAATGGTCACGCCTTCGCTCTGGTTCTCCACCAGGAGCCGATATTTTTCTTCACTTTGCTTAAGCCGCTTCTGCAATTCATATTTATTGAATGCCATCTCAAGGGTGACAAGCAGGATGCGTTCCTCATAAGGCTTCAGGACGTAACCGTAGGGATCGGTTCCTTTTGCCCGGGTTAAAGTCTCTTCATCTGCATACGCAGTCAGATACACAATTGGGATATCATACTGCGAACGGATTTCCTGGGCTGTTGATATTCCATCCATACCCCCATCAAGAGCAATATCCATCAAGATCAGGTCTGGTAACTTGATCCGAATGGCATCCAATGCATCCTCTCCATTGGACACAGAATCAGAAACCGTGTATCCTGCCTTTCGCAGACAACTCCGTAGTGATTGCCCAATGATGGCATCGTCTTCAACAATTAATATTGTCAGATACTCGTCACCCATCATAATCCCTTCATATCAACTTTATTATGACGAAATGGCAGGGAAACGCAAGAGATATCCGCTCTACAATTTTGTTAAGGCTGATCTTTGGGTAACCAGATTTCCAGTCCGGCATCTTCCAGCCTTAATACAGATTGGTATGCCTTCGCGACAGGCAATTCCACCCTCTCAACCCAGATATTGTTTTC
>JAGVUS010000212.1 GCA_019136175.1 Chloroflexota bacterium
GAATCCGGGTGGATTGGGGGAGGATGAGAGGGGGGAATCCCCGGAATTAGCCCGGATTACAAAATTGTAAAGGGGAAGGGTCAGGGAGGCGTCTGTTTTTTGTAGGGGTGGGGCTTGTCCCCACCCATTTGTCATTGCGCGCCGACCCAATCCTGTTTTTGTAGGGGTGGGGCTTGTCCCCACCCATCCGTCATTGCGCGCCAACCCAATCCCCTGTATTTTGTAGGGGCGACACTTGCACCGCACTGCGTTTGGTGCAGTGCAGGTGAGCATCCGGCATGATATGTCTTGGTTCACCGGTTACGCCGTTTCCGGATGCTTCGCCCCTACCGCATGGTACGCAGCGCGGTACGCTGCCCCTACGCGCCATTCAGAACCGCGTCGGTCAACGCCCATCCCGTCAGCGGGTCGGGACGAGCCCTGCCCCTACGCGCCGACCCAATCCCCGTTTTTGTAGGGGCAGGTCTACGCGCGGAGAGGGCGAGGTCAACCCATGCACAGCCCTGCCCCTACGCGCCAACAGCGGCGTTCTGTGCCGTGGCAATCCGGTGATTTTCAAAAGAGGGATTGTCCCGCCCCCTGCAGGAGCACGCAATGACAGCCCCGAAGCAAGCCCGCGTGGTTGTGCGTCTACCCTCCACCCGCCGGAATGAACCTCCGGTAAAACTCCTGCACCACCTCCCGCAGGTCCGCGCTGAGGATGGCAAGTGCCGGGGCGCGGATCTCCTCCGGCACGCTGCCGTAAAACGCCTCGGCAATCCCCCCGGCAATGCAGGCGAGCGTGTCACTGTCCCCGCCCAGCGAGATGGCATTGCGCACCGCCTCCTCGTAGCTGCCGGATTCCAGGAAGGCGAGGATTGCCTCCGGGACGGAACCCTGGCAGGAGACATCAAAACGATAGTCCGGGCGGATTTGTGCAAGGGTGCGGTCCAGGTTGTAATCAAACTGCCCTGCAATCCGCCCGCGGATGGTTTCCTTCGTCTGCCCGGTGCGGGCAAGGAAGATTGCCAGTGCGGTTGCCTGCGCACCCTTGATGCCCTCCGGGTGGTTGTGGGTGCAGGCGGCGCTCAGCTTCGCCTGGAGCAGCACCTCCTCCTCGCTGGAATAGGCAAACCCCACTGCGCTGACGCGCATCGCCGAGCCGTTGCCCCAGCTGTTGTAGGGCTGGGGGTCGGTGGATGCCAGCCACTGCTTAAAGGAACCGCCGTACCCGGCGTGGGGGTGGCGCAAGCCAAAGCGCCGGATGGCAGCCCCGTATGGCTCCCCCTTCAGGATGGCATCGGCGACGGCAACCGTCAGCACGCTGTCATCGGTGAACCGGCTGCCGTTCAGGAACAGCGGAAATATGGTTGTTTTAATGGCATTCCATTCGTACACCGACCCGATGATATCTCCGGCAATGGCTCCAAGCATGGTCTTTCTCCTTCTACGGTTTCAATTCACCCCGGTAAATGGTCCACCGGTAGGAAAATGGGCGGGTGTCCACCAGCGGGGAGGAGCTGGCACAGAACGAGCGGGTTTTCATCAGCGGGCAGAGCAGGCGCGGCAGGTCCACGTGGAAATGCCGGAATTGCTGCCCAATCACGGCGGTTTCGTGCAGCCACGGCAGGGCTGCCCTGTCCGCCTGCAGACCGGTGTTCCAGGCATCCTGGGTGGCTTCCACCACCCCCAGCCGGACGGTCATCAGCGGCTGGCTGCGGATTTCCGGCTGCAGGATGAAATACGTGCCGTCTGGTCCACGTATTCATTCACCTCCCGAATGTTCACCAGCACGATTGCACCGCTGGGGGCGGTTTCTGCGAGAGTATCCATCATGTCACGGTTTGCCCGGTCCACTGCCAGTTGAATCCGGGCATCGGTGATGCCCGCCAGGCAGTTGATGGCAAACAGCAGGGCGGTGATTGCCAGTGCGAGCAGGCTGGCTCCCCGCAGCCAGATGGAACGGTCCTTCAATCCGGCAAGCAGGTGCACCAGCAGCGCGCCCCCCAGCGCAGCCAGCCCCAGTGCAGCGGGCAGCATGTAATATTCCGTCATCAGGTTCCAGGGCAGGAATACTGCGATCCAGGCGGCAGCCCAGGTGAGCGATTCAAAGATCCATTTTTCTCCGGAAGGCTTTCGGCGGAATATCCACAGCAGCAGCACACCGGCGGTCAGCGGCGCCAGCCAGGCAAAATTGCGCACCAGCCAGCCCGTCCAGCGGATGATGCCAGAGACTACCTGCTCCACGGTAAATACGAAGCGGCTGGTATAACCTTGCGTTTGCAGCGCCCCCATCACCAGGGTGGTGCGCAGCAGCAGGTAGACGATAGCCGCGGCAGCGCTGGCAAGGAACCAGGCGCGGTACGGTGCCAGGGCGGAACGGTCCACCTGCCTGCGCAGTGCAACCCGGCGGGCGAGCCACCACACAGCGGCAATCCCTGGAGTGATTATGGAAATTTCCTTGCACATGGCAGCCAGCAGGACGGCGGCGGCAGACAGCAGGATCAGCAACATCCTTGCCGCGCGGCTGCGGGCACGGATGTAGCGGGAAATGATCAGCAGGGAAAGTCCCAGGAACAGTACCTGCCCGGCTTCGCCCTTGGAGAGGGTGTAATAGTTTTCCACGATGGGCGGCGCCAGGGCAAACAGCAAGCCGCTCAGCCCCGCCTGCAGGCGGCTGGCGCCGGTATTCAGCAGGAACCGCACCAGGCAGAAGACGGTCAGCGCAAAGAGGAGGGTATTCCCCAGGAAAAACCAGAAGGGCTGGGCGCCAGCCAGCCAGTACACCAATGTGAATGCCAGCCAGTATACCGGGCGAAAGCGGGCATCGTAGGTGTCGAAGGGAAATCCCCACTCCCCCCCAAGGATCTGTTGGGCGGTGATGACTGACTTGCCGTCGTCCATCAAGCCGAACTGCGGGGAAATCAGCCGCGGCAGCATGATCAACACGGCAAGCAGGACGGGCAGGTAGGGCAACAGCCCGTTTTGGGATTGTAGATGGTTGGATGGTTTGCTCATGTGGATGATAATCCTCCCACAGAGCCAATTATGCCACATATTTGGATTGGCGGCTGGTCTGCTGGTTTATCCGGCATTAAAAGTGCAGATCGCCGGGGTGAGGGGGGCACCCAAACGATCTGCAATTTCCATTATATCAAATACTGCCGGGAATGCAAGGATTTTTCAAGCCCAATTTTTCACCCAGGATTCGGATTGTCCGCAATCGGGTCCCAGGATGGAGCCGTACAGGGCATTGGCGTGCGGGCTGTATCCGCCGACAAAGGCATGGCTGCAGCCCATGCGCTGCAGCCGGTGCAAGCCTTCCACCAGCAGCGCCCTGCCCAGCCCGCGCCGCTGGTGGGCGGGGACGGTTGCCACCGGTTCAAAATACGCGCTGCGGGTGACATCATCAAACCAGATGGTGCAGAAGGAGGCAATGCCGCCATCCGGGGCAATTGCCACCAGGTCCAGGTCGCGGCGGTAGAGCGGGGCGGTCTGGATGTTGCGGTACCACGAGGGGTCGTTGCGGTTCTCCACGGCAACCCGGATGTCGCCCTCGTGGAAGCCCAGCCCGGAGGCATAGCACCGTTCCAGCAGTTCCAGCCCGTCCCCCAGCGGGCGGATGGTGTAGCCGAACGGGGGCGGCACATTGGGCAGGGGGGCATCCAGGCGGCGGCGCCACTGTGTCTCCACCCATTCGCCGGGGGCATACCCGTGCCGGGCAAGCATTTCCTTCCGCCGGGCATCATTCCCCGGCGTCCAGACACAAAGTGAACGGCTGCCATCCTGCCGGGTTTCCGCCAGGCGTTCCTCCGCCACAGCCAGCATCTCCTCTTCCAGAGCGGGGGTATCCAGCCCGGGATGCACGTTGAAGTGCACCTCGCCCGGTCCGCCGTCAGGCATCACAAAGGCGATGATTTCCCCGTCCGCCTCCCACAGGGTTGCCACATCCTCCAGCCGGACGTTGGCGCAGTTCAGGCAGGTGTGCCAGCGGGCGTATTCCAGCCGGGCAACATGCCAGCTTTGCTCCTGGCAGTCATTCAGCAGGAAGACCCGGCGCAAAAATTCACGCATCCGCCAGAAATCTTCCTCAGTTTGATAGGGTCGAAAAACGGGATTCATCAGTCACCTCCAGTGTGCGGGATTTCAAAATGATCGTAAAAGACCTGGATGGATTCCTCCAGGTACAGGACCGGGAAGGGAAAACAGTTGGGCAAATCCTCCTGTTGCGCTGCCTGCCGGATGTTGCATTCAAACGCATCCGCCGGGCGGGGGCGCACCCTGCCGTCCCGGTCCAGGAACTGCCCCCACAGGGTGATGAACTGGAAATCCGTGCGGACCGGGCGGGCGGTCTGCAGGAAGCGGAGCGGGAAGAGCCGCCGGTAGGCTTCAAGATGATACATCCACGAACCGCCCACCACCCGGGCATCCCCCGGCAGGGTG
>JAGVUS010000485.1 GCA_019136175.1 Chloroflexota bacterium
CCCGTTCAAATGGTGGCGGAATTTTATTCTTTTTGCGGGGTCCATCCTGTTTTATGCGTGGGCGGAACCACGCAACGTAATTCTGTTATTGTTGGTGATTGCAGTTAATTTCAGCGCGGCTCTTGGGATTCAATTGTTCTTGGGGAAAAATAGAAGGAGGTGGGCAAAAGCATTCGTTGTTTTTGCTGTTTTCATAAATTTGGGTTTGTTGTTTTATTACAAATATGCTGATTTTGGTGTTCAGGTGCTGAATGATATCTTTTCTGTGCAATTGTCATCACAAGCCAGGTCCCTGCCAATCGGCATATCATTTTTTATATTTTCGGCGATCTCATATGTTGTGGATGTATATCAGGAATCCATTAAAGCACAACGCAATCCTCTAACCGTTGGGCTTTACATTGCCATGTTCCCAAAATTGCTGCAAGGTCCAATTACCCGGTTTGAACAGATGGAATCAGATATGAGGTATGGTTGCCCCTCGTTGGATGATATTGCCACCGGTATCAGACGCTTTATTATTGGTTTGTCAAAGAAAATCCTGATTGCTGACCAACTGGCTATAGTTGCCAATAAAATCATGGGGTTAAATTTTATTGCCATTGGAGCAGATATGGCATGGTATGGTCTCATTGCTTATACCCTGCAGATATATTTTGACTTTTCCGGATATATGGATATGGCAATTGGCTTGGGACGGATTTTGGGCTATCGCCTGCCGGAAAACTTTAATTATCCTTATATCAGCCGCAGCATCAGTGAATTCTGGCGGCGGTGGCATATGACGTTGACTGCATGGTTTCGAACTTATGTGTTTTTCCCGCTTGAATATGCTCGCAAGAAACAAAAATTTTTAAGGCAGCAAACGAACCTGCTGATTGTGTTCCTGCTTACCGGTTTGTGGCATGGGGCTTCCTGGAATTTTGTCATCTGGGGCGGATACTTTGGCTTGATCCTTGCCCTTGAGACAAGCTTCCTGGGCAAAATGTTGAAAAAGATACCCACCTGGCTGCAACATGGCTATACAGTCATCCTCATCATGATTGGGTGGATCATTTTCAGGTTGGAGAATATTTCGCTCTGGAAAAATTATCTCAGGGCATTGTTGGGTTGGAATAGCTTTACCGGACAAGAAAATGCACATTCTTTGAATGTATTGGGCTACCTGCCGGTTGTTTTGATTGCCATTATTGGTACTACACCTCTGATTCGCCAAGTTGTGCAAAAATATGAAACCAACCAAACCATGGCATGGATTGGTAATATTGTCATCATTCTACTGTTTGGTTTAAGTGTGGCATTTATGATTGCAAATGGATATCAATCTTTCCTGTATTTTCAGTTCTGATCATGGAATGAGGTGCTTGTGAATCATCGCTGGTTGAATTTCTTTCTCCTCATAATATGTTCAGTCGTATTAATAAGTGTTCCGGGGTACTGGCTGATTCGTAGCAATGAAGTTAATATGTCAATCCAGGAAGGCAGGTGGTTGAACACCTTTTGGGGGGTCAAGCCAAGTTTTCAGGATTTCAAGACGGACACAAAACGGATTTTGGATGGTCAATTTGATGTGGCAACCTCCATTTTTTATGGGAAATGGTTGACGCACTCCTACCAGGCTGGACTTGAACAAGCAGGGATGGACCAGTTCCCTCTGCGAATTCCACTGATCAATGCAACCAAGTGGGTGGAGCGGAGAATTATTGATTTGGTTTCGCTTTTTCACAAGGACGCGGCGGTTTCAACCTGTTTAAGTTGCACAACATTGGTGTTGCGCGATGCCCCAATATTACTCAGTCCGCCTGGTTACTTTGCCGACACAATGGAAAATGCAATTGATTTGCGAATTGAAAACTTAGATCTAATTATTGATGAAAATCCGGAAACCAACTTTTATGTTCTCTATATCGATGAAATTGGTCAGTCAACATTTCATCCGTTGAACTCTTATTTTCCGCATGCAGACCGGGGGCAGTCAATTCAGTATTTTGAACAAAATAAACCCGAGAAGTTGGTGTTGGAAAAATGGGTGATTGAGGATTTATCGGCGTACCAGGAGCTTTTTTATCACACAGATCACCATTGGAATACGTATGGAATGTGGAAAGCATACGAGCAGATCTATCATATGCTTGCAAGATCTTACCCGGATATTCCTCCCATGCTTGTTCCGCGTGGGTTGCCAGTTCTTCATGGCGTGGAGTTTTGTGGATCACATATCCGTTCTTCGTTTTATCCTTGTGTTCCTGACGAATTCCACTATGTTGATGTGGATTTACCTTTGTATACTGTGTATGTAAACGGAGAAGAGAAGCAGGTGGGACACCAGGACGAGTTTTTATCCGGTACTTTTCCTTTGGAAAAATACTCAAATGTGTATGGTGATTTCTGGGGTGATGATTATGCATTGATCGAGTACCATTTCGAAATAAATTCAAACCGCAATCTATTGCTGATTGGGGATTCTTATTCAAACTCATTGGATCGTTTTGTTGCCTCCCACTATCAGAATACATATGTGGTTGACTTGCGGTTTTGGAAAGATTATTCCATTCATGAGATGATTGAGACTTACCAAATTGATGATGTGCTTATTCTTGGGTCACCAGTTGTGCTTTATAATGAATCCTGGATTATCAATCCTTAATGCAGTTAGCAGGTAGTATCGATGAGCGATAATCACTTGGTGGAAAATATTGCCTATCAATGTGTTACGAAACATATCCACATGGGAATGGGGGATCAAACTGCCATTCGTTGGCTTGCGGCAAGTCATGAGCAGCAAGAAATCAGCTACCTGGAATTGGAGATGTTATCCAATCAAATTGCCAATCTACTAAGGTCCTTTGGGATCGGAGCGGGGGATTGTGTCAGTGTTT
>JAGVUS010000449.1 GCA_019136175.1 Chloroflexota bacterium
GCATATCCAATTACACCCCAGACTCCGCTTGTTGAATATTTGGCGGAATTTGCTGCTGATGGAAGGATCTCGAGCAGCGTTTGTGAAGTGGAATCGGAATTATCGGCAATGAGTGTTCTTACTGGCGCTTCATTGGCAGGTTCCCGAACATTTACGGCAACATCCTCACAGGGTCTTGCACTAATGTATGAGCCTTATTTCCGGGCTTCTACCCTTCGTCTCCCGGTTGTCATGGCAATTGCCAACCGTGAAATGATCTCTCCCCAGACATTGTGGGGAGGCCCCCAAGACTCTCTTACCGTGCGTGATGCAGGCTGGCTGCAACTGTACGTTGAGGATAACCAGGAAATTTTGGATTCCATTATTATGGCATTCCGATTGGCTGAAGACCCACGTGTCTTGTTGCCCATGAATGTGTGCTACGACGGCTTTTACCTTTCCCATAGTGCCGAAAGGGTGGAGATTCCATCCCAAGAACTGGTGGATGCTTTTATTCCAGAGTATCAACCCCAGCATATTATCTTGGATCCAAAACGTCCCATGGCTGTTGATCCTTTGACGAATGGGTACCTGCTGACTGAATACCGGATGAAGCATATGATGGCACAGCAGAATGCACTCAAGTTGATTGACGAACTGGATCAGGAATTTGGGAAAATGTTTGGACGGGAATATGGGGGAAGTATTGAAACATATTTTTGCGAAGATGCTGATTTTATATTGGTGACAATGGGGTCCATGACGGGAGCTGCCAAGGATTGTGTGGATCTTGCCCGGGAACAAGGAATACCGATTGGATTACTCAAGGTTCGAATGGTTCGACCCTTCCCGGCAGCCAGAATTGCTGCAGTTCTCAAAGGAAAACGGGCATATGGTGTGATTGATCGCAATGTGTCATTTGGATGGAATACTGGGATCATCTACCAGGAGATCTGTGCATCAATGTATCGCTCAAATCAAAATGTATTGAATGTACCGTTCATCTGTGGTTTGGGCGGAGAAGATATTACAAAAGCACATATCAATTATGCCATTCAAAAGATCCAGGAACGTGCCGAAGGAAAAATTTCACAGGACACGATCTGGTTGAACCGTGAAGTTGAAATCGTTTAGGTCAGGAGATATACCATGAATCTAATTGATAAACTGGCGACTTGGGAAGATCAAATTTCTCCTGGAATTTCTGCATGCGTCGGTTGCAATGTAGAGCTTACACTCCGCACCTGCATGAAGGTGATGGGTCCGAATACCATCTTTGCTATTCCCCCGGGATGCATGGGAGGCGTAGGGGTGGTTGGTTGGGATAAAAAGTCTGGTGCCAAGACACCTGTGTTTTTCCCGCTTCTAGATAATGTGGCTTCCATGTTGGCAGGAATTAAGTTGCATTATGAACATATCGGGCGGGATGTGAATGTTGTAGCATTTGCCGGAGATGGCGCAACAGTTGATGCAGGTATGCAGTGTCTGTCAGGGGCTGCAGAACGTGGCGATAAGATTATCTATATTTGCTATGACAATGAAGGCTACATGAATACCGGTTATCAGAGAAGTGGATCCACCACAAAAGGTGCCTGGACATCCACAACTCCAGTAAACCATTCGGGACAGGGTGGGAAACGGCAAAATAAAAAAGACTTTCCACTGATCATGGCAATGCACGACATTCCCTATATGGCAACGATGAATCCGGCATACATACCGGACATGGTTAGGAAATTGGAGAAAGCCAAGGAAATTAAAACCGGGCTTGTCTACCTGCATGTTTATAACCCTTGTGTTACTGGGTGGGGTTTCCAATCGGATTTCTCTATCGAGGTGTCACGGCTTGCGGTGGAATCCAATTTCGCGCCATTGTATGAAGTGGAGAATGGCAAATTTAAGATGTCTGTTGAAATCAGAAACCCCAAACCGGTTAAGGAATTCCTCAGCAGGTTTAAAAAGTTCAGCCATTTGACTGACGAGGATATACAAGAATTACAAGAATGGACAGATTTCAAGATTAACCGTCTAAAACATCTCTGCACACTTTAATGGACAGGATCAATCACGTAGAGGAGTGAAATTCTAAGATGACAGAACACGAGCTGAATGGATTATTTCAACCAAAGGGAATTGCTGTTATTGGTGCGTCAAATAATCCATTAAAAGCTGGATGCATCATTATCAATAATATGATCAAGGGGAAATTTCCAGGCAAGTTGTACCCCGTAAATCAATCGGAGGAAAATGTTGCAGGGCTGAACACTTATGCCCGGCTGTCTGATATTGACGATGTCGTGGAATTGGTTGTATTGATTACGCCGGCTTCCGCCATTTATTCCATCATGGATGACCTTGATGAACGGATGGCGAGCAAAAATGATGTGCGGTTTATTGTATGTGCTGCGGCTGATTATGCTGAAACCAAAACGGAAGAAGGGATCAAGCGCCAAGAGCGGTTGATGCAAGCCAAGGATAAGTATGGAATCCGAATTATCGGTCCCAATTGTATTGGTGTGATTGATACGGTGAGCCGGGTAAATACAACTTTTGTGGATACGGGTGTTTCGGAAGATCGATTTGGTCCTCCTGGAGGGATCTCCTTTATTTCGCAGAGTGGGTCAGTAGCCGCATCCATTCTGGCATGGGGAGCGTCCAAGGTTATTGGTATCCGCTACAACAAATTCATCTCGGTTGGAAATATGGCGGATATTGATTTCATTGATCTGCTCGAATTCCTTGAGCAGGATCCCTCAACAAAAGTGATTGGTATTTATATGGAGGGTTACCAGAACGGTAAACAATTGATAAAGGTCATGGGAAGAATTGCCCGAAAGAAGCCCATCATTATATTGAAAGTGGGGCGAAGTAGTAAAGGAAGTGTTGCGGCAAACTCGCACACCAGTTCCATGTCTGGTTCGGATAAGGTTTATGATGCTGCTTTTCGGCAATATGGAATCCTTCGTGTGGAAGACCTTTGGGAATTATTGGATACCCTGCAGGCATTCGACAAAATGCGATTGCCAGATGGAAATCGATTGTTTGTCTTAACCCAGGCAGGGGGACCGGGGATTTATTGCTCTGACGAAATCAGCAAGTACGATTTCATTGAAACCCCCATGGTTTCGGAGAACACGAAAAATCAACTGAAGGAAACGATGCCACGGATGGCAGCCATCTGTGTTCCTGAAGGATATGCCGACATTACAGCATCTGCAACAATCCGGCAGCATTGCGATTCCCTTCGTTATGTCTTAATGGATCCTTCTGTTGACGGCGTTTGTTTTATCACGGTTGTAACCCCATTTTTGCCGTCCGCTCAATTGGGGAAAGAATTGTCAGATACTTATTGGAGTCTGGATGAAAAATACAGAAAGCCGGTTTATTTCTGTATTATGGCTGGTGAGGCGGTCATACCATGCCGCAGGGAGCTGGAACAAACCGGTTTGGTGACGTTTGACTCTCCAACAGAGGCAGTGAAAGCTGCCAAAAATATGATTATTTACAATATGAAACGAGAGAAAGAAACACAGACAGGTCAATGATGTCAACATTTGTACTTGATGAAGTGGAAGCTGGCAACTTATTAAGCTCATACGGAATCCCGATGGCGAAGACGGTAATTTGCGAGTCGTTCAATGAATTGGATGCAATTGCCAGGGATGTCACATTTCCGGTTGTGATGAAGATCCTTTCACCGGATATTCTTCATAAAACAGATGCGGGGGCGGTAATTTTGGGCATCAGTAGCCTAGATGGAATGAGCAAAGCTTACCAGACAATCCTCATGAATGTAACAACAAACTGCCCGGAAGCGCTCATCAAGGGTGTGATTGTTCAGGAGATGCAATCCAAGGGATTGGAATTAATCTTTGGGGTCAATCGTGACGCTCAGTTTGGCCATGTCCTCCTGTTTGGAATTGGCGGTATATATGTGGAAATCCTGAATGCGGTGAGTATGAGGCTTGCTCCACTGACTCGGTTGGATGCTCTTGAAATGATCCGTGAGACGCCTTTGGGAAAGGTGTTTCAGGGGGCGCGGGGTGCCAGGTATAACGAAGAAGAGGTCATTCAAGTTCTACTAAATCTTTCCAGGTTGGTCCAGGAACACCCGGAAATTATTGAAATTGACATCAATCCGTTTCTTGTTTATGAACACGGTAAAACGGGCTGCGGGGTTGATGCGTTGATTCTCTGCGAAAAGGATTAATCCAACAAGGTATTCATGTCTTTATCCAATCTCACTCCAGTATTTGAATCCATTCCAATGGGCTATCCAATTGGTAAAAAAGTATTGCTGAAAATGGAGTGCTTTCAGGAAGCAGGCTCTTTTAAGATCCGCGGCGTGGGAAAAGTATGTGAACTTCTGAAACGCCAGGGTTGCCAAAGGTATGTATGTCCCTCCGGGGGAAATGCTGGTTTTGCGGTTGCCTGGGCTGGTAGAAAATTGGGTGTTCGATCCACAATTGTGATGCCGGAAGGTGCATCGATTGAAGCCCAGGATGCCATTCGAATGTTGGACGGTGAAGTTATTGTCCATGGTGAAACCTGGTATCAATCGAACGATTTGGCAATGGAAATTGCCGGCCGGGAAATGTTCACGGAATACGTATCTCCCTACGAAAACCCGGTCCTGTGGACTGGTTACAGCACCATGGTTGATGAAATTGTCAATCAATGTGAAAAGCCAGATACCATTGTATTGTCCATTGGCGGCGGTGGTTTAATGTGCGGTTTGATTGAGGGGTTGGATCGTCATCATTGGGGAGACATCCCCATAATTGGATGCGGCACATTTGGAGCCAATGCCTTTGCTGCTTCGATGGAGGCTGATAAATTAATCCGGCTTGATAGAGTAACCAGCATGGTTACCTGTATCAGTGCGGAGGTAATTACAGAGAAAGTGATGGAATATCGTCGGAATCACCGCTTGATTCCATATTTAACAACGGATTATGCTGCCATGTGTGCATGTGAGCGCTTTCTGGATGATCATCGCGTTTTGGTCGATCCTGCTTGTGGGGTTGCACTATCAGCTGTTTATAGTAACTCACCCATACTTGGTGATGCCCAATCCATCCTGGTGATTGTCTGTGGTGGGGTGGGTGTCAAGCGAGAAAAACTGGAGATCTGGAAGCGGCAAGCAGCAGAAAATTTGGAAAAGGAGATGTAATGAATAAAAAGGTGGTGAACCTCCCGGATAGTGTGCCTACTGCACCGTACTCTCCAGCTGTCGTGGTGGGTAATCTGGTTTTTGTTGCCGGTCAGGTTGGCTTCGATCCGGTGAAAAGGCACTTTTACGGTATGGATATCATGTCCCAGACGAGGGGCACACTTCAAAATTTAAAAACTGTATTGGAGTGTGCAGGCACTAATATGCAAAACGTTGTAAAAACTACCATCTATCTTACCAATCTCGCTGATTTTGAGATCGTTAATCAAATTTATTCTGAATATTTCCCTGAGGAACCCCCAGCAAGAAGTTGTGTCCAGGTTGTTGCCATTGCACATGGTGCATTGATTGAAATTGAAGCAATCGCCACCATTGGATAGCAATGAATTTCGGGTTGAAGTGAATTTCCCAACAGTGCACTACTGTTGTGAGAGGAGAAGTGAAGGCAAAGTATCAGAAACCAATACTGGTAGGGGAAGAAACCGAAAAGGAGGCGCATTATCGAAAGGTCCGTACTACTTAGTCTAAATTTGTTTACCCAATTCAACGGTCAAATCTCAAAGGAGAAAATTGCATGAATAAGAAAGTGTTGTCAATGATTCTTTTGGCTGTGTTGTTGCTCACAACAATGGCAGGTTGTACTACGCCTGCTGCAACGACCAGCACCACGGATGAGGCTCCTGCGAAGACAGAAACAGCATCCAAGACTGAAGATCCTGGCATTGTTGAAACACCGAAAAAAGACACCCTGACAGTTGCTTTGCCTGCAGATCCCCCGTCTCTGGATCCTGTCCTGTCTGGTGGACGTGGCTGTATGCGTGTCTTGAAGCAGATTTATGAAAACCTTGTCACTACCGATGCATCTGGAAATCCAGCCCCTGGATTGGCGGAAAGCTGGGACGTAAGTGATGATGGAACAGAATACACCTTCCATTTGAAACAAGGAGTGTTTTTCCATAACGGTGAAGAATTGAAAGCGGATGATGTTGTCTTCACAGTTGATAGAGGAAAACAATCGGCTTATCTTGGTGCAATCTGGGCTCCTGTGGATCATGCCGAAGTAATTGACGATTACACAGTAAAAGTTGTCCTGAAATACCCCTATGCAGCATTCTTGTACGCCATGGCTGGACCCGGTGGCGCAGCCATTACCAATCGCAAGGCTGTCACGGATGCTGGAGAAGCATATGGTCAGCATGGTATTGGAACTGGTCCATATAAGGTGGTGGAATGGGTGACGGGTGACAAGGTGGTACTGGTTGCCAATGAAAATTGGCATGGTGGAAATGTGCCGATTAAAAACCTGGTCTTCAAAATCATCACGGATGCCAGCACGGCTGCCATTGCACTCGAAAAGGGTGAGGTTGATGTTATGATTGAAGTTAATGACATTGACAAGCCCAACATCAAGGCGAATTCCGAGCTTGCTCTTTATGAAGTCCCATCGTATCAAGTTTCATATGTGGGGATGAATAACGAGAATGAAAAGTTCTCGAATCCACTGGTTCGCCAGGCTGTTTCTTATGTAATTGATAAGGAAGGTGCCCTGCTTGCGGTAAAAGAAGGCAATGGGACCGTTGCTCAAAACTTCCTGATCAACGGTTTGTTTGGGTACGACGACAGCGTTAAAGCGCCAGACATGGATGTCGAGAAAGCAAAAGAGTTAATGGCGCAAGCCGGCGCAGCTGATGGATTTACCACCACGATCATTACGAAGGATGGTCCGGATAAGAAGCTGGCACAGGTCATTCAAGAAAACCTGACCAAAATTAATATCACTGCTGAGATTCAGGTCTTGGAAACCAGTGCATTTACTGCTACAGCCAAAAACGGCGACTATGAAATGATGATCAATACCTGGTCATCCCCCGTAGCTGACGCGGATTACAGCCTGTATTTCCTGTTCCATTCCTCCAATATTGGTGGCATGAACTTTGTTCGTGTAAACAATCCGACCATTGATGAACTATTAAACAATGGGCGTACAATCAGTGATTTGGATCAGCGGCGTGCTGCTTATTCCGAATTATTGAAAGTATTGATCGAAGTCGTGCCATCCATTCCCGTCTATTTTGAGGTCTCGGCAATTGCTGCCAATGCTGAGCTTAAGGGGATTATGCCGGATCCCACAACCGAATATCGGTATGTGAATTTCTCCTGGTAATCTCCAGTTTGTAACGGTTCTGTTGACAATCATGAAAAGTGATTGTCAACAGAACCAATTTCCAATGAGAGGTCCAACCTATGATTAAGTACATAATCAAACGACTAATAATGATGATCCCTGTCATGCTGGGTATCACCCTCCTGGTTTTCACAATCATGTCGCTTTCTCCAGGAGATCCAGGTACGCTCATTCTTGGACCGATGGCTACTCAAGAAGAAATTGATGCGAAAAATCAAGAACTGGGATTTTATGATCCATTCTTTGTTAAATATTTCGATTTTGTGATTAATGCAGTCCAAGGAGATCTGGGTACATCCTGGTACAATAACCAACCTGTAACTCGGGAAATCATGAATCGATTTCCCGTTACATTCAAACTAACAATATACAGTATCCTGCTGACTGTTATTGTCTCCATCCCATTGGGGACGATTGCGGCATTGAAACAATATTCCATAATTGATAATGTCAGCATGTTATTGGCTTTGTTTTTGGCATCCATGCCTGTATTTTGGCTTGGGCTCATGCTGATTATTATCTTTGCTTTAAATCTCGATATCTTGCCTGCAACGGGGAATGAAAATTGGAAAAACTTCATATTGCCCACGATTGCCTTGGCTGGTAGTGTCATCGCCGTCATCAGCCGCATGACTCGCGTGACGATGATTGAAGTTCTTCATATGGACTATATCCGAACAGCCAGAGCAAAAGGAGCGACAGAGGGGCGTGTTGTTCGAAAACATGCCATCCAAAATACGCTTATTCCGGTTGTGACCGTACTGGGTGTGAACTTGGGAATCATGCTGGGGGGAACAGTCCTCATCGAGCAGGTTTTTGGAATGGCTGGGATTGGCACATTAATGATCAATGCAATCCGTACAAAAGACATTCCCCTGGTCATGGGTTCTGTTACGTTCCTGGCTTTGTGTTTCAGCATCATCAATTTATTGGTCGATATTTCCTACGGATTTATTGATCCGCGAATAAAGACGGAATAGGGTAAAGCGTATGAATAAAACAAGTACTTCCCAATGGTATCAAGTTTGGGTACGGTTTCGAAAAAACAAATCGGCCATCTTGGGAATGGTCATCTTTATCCTCTTGGTCATTATCGCGTTGATTTCACCAATGATCTATGATTACAACACCGATATTGTGACCCAAAACCTGAGGAATCGGTTGCAACCTCCAACATCAGAACATCCCCTGGGTACGGATGCCTTTGGACGGGATGTGTTTGCCAGGATTGCATACGGCGCACGAGTATCTTTATTAATCGGGTTCATTGTAGTTGGCGCATCTCTGGTGATTGGTGGTTTCATTGGTGCCATTGCAGGGTATTTTGGGGGGATCCTCGATAATGTCTTGATGAGAATTATGGACGTTTTTCTTGCGATTCCTCAGATATTGCTGGCAATTGCTGTTGTGGCAGCTCTGGGACCGGGCATTACCAATCTGATCATCGCATTAACAATATCCATGATCCCGGCTTATGCGCGGTTATTAAGGTCGTTAATCCTGCCATTGAAAGATGCAGAATATGTGGAAGCTGCAAAGGCATCGGGAACGAATACCTGGAAAATCATTTTTGGTCATCTCCTTCCAAACGCAATGGGTCCATTGATTGTCAATTCCACCCTGGCGGTTGGAAAGACAATTGTATCGGCAGCCGGGATGAGCTTTTTGGGTTTGGGAATTTCACCGCCCAATCCAGAATGGGGAGCCATGTTATCCGAGGGGAAAGAGTATATTCGTTATGCACCCAATCTTGTGCTTTATCCCGGAATGGCGATCATGCTGGCTGTGCTTTCCTTGAATTTGTTGGGGGATGGCTTAAACGACGCTCTGGATCCGAGATTGAAACAATAGTGGATGTGTTATGGACAATCATATGTTACTTGAACTAAAAGATTTGGAAGTTGTTTATCAGACGGATTTTGAAAACGTCTATGCATTGAACAAGGTTACCCTATCCTTAAATGCCGGAGAGACACTGGGATTGGTTGGTGAAACCGGTGCAGGAAAGACAACCACAGCCCTCAGCATATTAAAGCTGTTGCCGAAAAATATTGGAAAGATCACTGGTGGATCCATCATGTTTGATGGGGTTGATATTGTGAAAGCAACGGAAGGCGAGATGCGTAAAATCCGGGGGAATAAAATATCCATGATATTTCAGGATCCGATGACCTCCCTCAATCCCGTGATCCCTGTCGGTGAACAGATTGCGGAGTCGCTGGAACTCCATAATACACAAGGCAGAACAGCTGCTGAAATTGAGCAGAGGGTGGATCAAATGCTTGAACTGGTTGGCATTTCTCCAAATCGAAAGACGGATTTCCCCCATCAATTTTCAGGCGGGATGAAGCAAAGGGTTGTAATTGCCATTGCTCTGGCATGTGATCCTGCCCTGTTAATTGCTGATGAACCAACCACTGCGTTGGATGTAACGATCCAGGCTCAAGTTTTGGCAATGATGGGGGAGTTAAAGGAAAAGCTCAACACCTCATTAATCCTCATCACCCATGATCTGGGGATCGTTGCCCAAATCTGCGACAAGGTGGCTGTGATGTATGCTGGTGAAATCATTGAATCCGGCACGATGGAAGATGTTTTCTCCAGGATCGAAAATCATCCCTACACCGTGGGTTTGTTTGGCTCGATCCCAAACTTGGAGGTATCCACGCTCAGGTTGGCACCTATTAATGGTTTAATGCCAGATCCCACGGATTTACCAAAAGGTTGCAAATTTCATCCAAGGTGTCCTAAGTGTATGGATATATGTAAAACCGAATCGCCCCGAGTCTATGAGACCGGTACTCATCAGATTATGTGTCATCTGTTCACTCAGGAAGGAAACGTAATCCAATGAATCAACCATTGCTTCAGACTGTCGGGTTGAAGAAATACTATAAAGTCAAGGCGGGCGAATTACATGCTGTTGATAATATCAATCTGAGCATTCAAGAATCCCAAACACTTGGGGTTGTTGGGGAAAGTGGGTGCGGAAAAACGACATTGGGGCGGACAATCCTCCGACTTGTTCCAGCCACTTCAGGACAAATTTTGTTTCGGGGGGAAAATATCCTGGAGTACTCGGGGAAACAAATGCATGAAATGCGCAGGAATATGCAAATTGTTTTCCAGGATCCATATTCCAGTATCAATCCCCGAATGACTGTCTATAACATTATTGCTGAACCGATCCGTTCCTCTGGAACGCGATTGGAAAAACAAAACATGGACAAGCGGGTTCGGAAATTGATGGATACTGTTGGATTGGCATCCCGTTTGATCAAGGCTTATCCCCATGAACTGGATGGGGGCAGAAGGCAGCGGATTGGTGTTGCCCGGGCATTGGCATTAAATCCAAAATTTATAGTGTGCGATGAGCCGGTTTCTTCACTGGATGTATCCATCCAGGCACAGATTTTAAACCTGTTGATGGATCTGCAAGATGAATATGGCTTGACATATATGTTTATCACGCATGATCTCTCGGTTGTAAAGCATATCAGCGACAATATTGCAGTCATGTATCTTGGGGAGTGTGTAGAACACGGACCGAAAGATCAAATCTTTGCCAATCCACTACATCCATACTCCCAGGCTTTACTGTCAGCGATCCCGGTTCCAAGCTTGGCTGCAAGGTCGAGGAAACCCTATTTGATCAAAGGGGAAGTCAGCAGTCCGATCAATCCCAAGCCGGGTTGTCGGTTTGCTCCCCGGTGTCCTCATGTAAAACCCATCTGCACACAGGGCGAGTTGGAACTCAAAGAAGTGACCCCGAATCATTTTGTCAGATGTACGCTGTATGGATCGGAGAAACCATGAAAGAATACATCAAAATCATATTTCACAAGCTTAATGCTGAAATAGCAGCAGAACTTCTGACTGATTTCAACCCTTACCTCTGTGAAGCTTTTAAAAAAACCCTGCCGAATAAAAGCATTCAAAGTCATGCGGTAGTTGCAGGTGATCAGTTATATTGTCCATATCGACTTCCCGTTGATTCGGGAAAATGTAATTTTGAGGACATGAGCAAACAACCGGATGGTCGGATCAACATGGAATTGGATTTCCAATACCTATCGATCAATTATGGGAAAATGGTTGAAGCGGTTCCTGCTGCAGCTCTTGCCCAGGTTGTTGAAGGGGATATTCCAAAATTGGCAGGGATTGGTGTGGCTGCATGGAATAACCTGTTATTTGAAAAGGATTACATTTTGGTCGAATTTTTGTATATTGGGAGTCAGCGCGGATGAATCAAATAGCGGAATTTCGAGCCAGGGTACAGAAACACACAGAAGACATCTGGGTGGATGAACCGAAAGATATATTTCTAATCAAAAATGGGTATATCCCAAGTGGAGCTGGACGAGCAAATCAATATTTCTCACCGTTGGTGATGTTATCTGGTGAGGTACGGGCTCTGGGGATCCAGATTTTTCCCAGGCTATTGGAGTTTGCACGGAGTGGGAAATTTTCTCTTGAACAACTGAAGTATATGATTGATTCCATGCTCCGGTTGGATTGTGGTGTGATTGCCTTTTTTGGGCTTCGCGAGTATGGGGACATGCTTGTGGAATTTAGAAAATTGTCAGCTGAAATAGAGACCATGGAAGAAATGTCCGGCGCATTGGAGGATATGTTTACCCTGACCAATCGATATCAGCTGTGGCTGTTTCAGATTTTTCCCTGGTATCTATCAGTCCATTTCCCCAAAACGAATAGAGATGAGCTTCAGAAACTTTGTGAAGCAATCGATTCGATCTAGTCAAACAGCCAAAATGATGTAAGACTCTCAATAATCTGTGATTCAGTGAAAGCGAGAACATCTTTCATGTATACCTGCCTGCCTACACCCTCCGTAGTTATTGAACTTGATATTCTTGAGAAAAACATTCGGACGATGATCGAAAATGCTTCCAAGTATGGATTGGCACACCGTCCACACGTGAAAAGCCATCGCAGTTCGGAGCTGGCGAAATTACAACTTACTTATGGTGCGAAAGGCATTACCTGCGCAAAATTGGGGGAAGCCGAGGTAATGGCAGCAAATGGTATCAATGATATCTTGATTGCCTATCCGATGATTGGTGCAGATAAATTGGAACGGTATTCTGAACTGGCGAAGAAATGCACTCTTCGTTCCATTGTCAATAGCTACGAAGGTGCCTTAGGTTTATCTGAAATTGGCAGGAAGAGCGGAGTCAGGTACGAAGTATTAATCGATATCGATGGGGGAGTTGATCGGGGTGGCATTAAACCGGGTTCACCTGCATTAATGTTTGCCCGTTCGTTGGATAAGCTGGATGGGATCTCCATTGTTGGATTAATGTACTATCCAGGAAGAAATTATGCCGAGCATACTTTGGAAGGTATCCAAAGAGTCTCATATCTTGAAAGAGACGAATTACTTGTCACCAAACAATTATTGGAAGCCGATGGATTTAATATTACCATTTTGAGCGGTGGTAATACGGTGTCAGGGAAAGTGCCATGGTGTCTGGAAGGTCTCACTGAGATTCGGGCAGGAAATTACATATTCAATGACTGTGCCCAGCTTTATTTCGATCGGGTTGCGGTGGAAGATTGTGCATTGCGTGTGATTGCAACCGTAGTCTCCATCCCCAATGAATATACTGCAATTATCGATGCAGGCACAAAATCGTTATCAAGCGATTCATTCCCAAGTACAGGCAGTAACTATGGATTTGTGGTTGGAAGACAAGATCTACAACTCTTCAAGCTGAATGAAGAGCATGGTTTTATCAAAAGCAAGGAACCACATCATTTGCGGATAGGTGACAGGATTGCGATCATCCCCAACCATGCCTGTGTTGTAACAAATCTGGTGGATGAAGTGTATGGGTTTCGAAATACGACTCTCGAAAGAGTGATCTCCATTGATGCCAGGGGAAAGAGCACTTAAGTGTTAATTGGAAGTGTGGGAAATTTTTCCGGCTCAAACCTCAACTTAATTTGACAACCTCCACATGGAATTGTATAAGCTTGCACCAGGTGCAAGCGAATCGGTGACTGAATTCCACCCCGTGGAATTGGGCAATCCTCTCACCAGAAGGTGTGAATGAGGGACGGTATACCCCCGTGTAAGTCTATTCTCCGAATAAAACAGGTATATCCCCCAAAACTGTCCGGGATTGTCCAGGATTATTCCTTATCCCGGGCACCCTCCCCGTTACCCGAAGCGGATAGCTGGGACACTACTGGTAACTGCCGAATCCCCTGCTTCAGGAAATCTGCAGAAACCTGTTTGTGCGGGTCTTCCAGCTGGAGTGCCTCCACATCGTCAGTGATCATCTTTTGCAGGGCGATGTAAATCGCCAGGCGGTCGCGGGGACTGGTGCTGTCAGCCAGCGCATCCTGAATGATCCGCATCAGGATCGGGGTATCGTTCGCCAGAATGGCTGCCAGCTGCATCTGAGTATTCGCCTTGACCATAGCCTGGAATTCTGCCAGCACCTCCGGGTTTTGGTCCAGGAAGGCATAATAGGAACTGCGGGGGATTCCCACTTCCCGGCAGGCAGCGGAAACGCTTTTTCCGGTTTGCACCGAGTGCAAAACCCGGGTCACGGCATCCCTGCGGGTTGACTTGGTGATCTCATTCATAACGGCATTGTATCATACCCACCGCAATTGTCCAGACAACCATCGAACATTTTCCTGTACCCCATTTTCCCCGGCGTGATTTTCACAGGGTAATGATGGAGGATTGCGCAACCTCAAAGTGAACATGGGGGGTGCAAAAAATGGAATCCCCACCCTGGAGGTGGGCAACCGGCAGCCGGTCCCCGTGCAGCCAGCCGCCGGGAACATTGCACGGCAACCATCCACGCCCGTCCCGACTCATCCAACGAGTTGGGACGGGCTTTTTTGCGTTAAGGCGAAAAGCCGGAAAGGAAAAGCAAATGATCAAAGTCCAAATCCTCGACCGCTGTCCCCAGTGCAAAGGAAAGGCCTACCTCCCCGTGGCAGAAGCAACCAACAACAATGGTGAGGTGGTTGTCCGCCACCTGCCCTGCCCGGTCTGCCAGGGGAGCGGCAGCACCCCGCGCTTCCCTGTTGGTAGCAGATCCTTCTTAGTACCCCAGGAAACCGTTGACACCTGATGGACACCCCGCTTCAGGAAATCTGCAGAAACCTGTTTGTGCGGGTCTTCCAGC
>JAGVUS010000435.1 GCA_019136175.1 Chloroflexota bacterium
AGGTTCTTATGGGTATTCAACCAGTTTTTCATAGGTCCTTCTCCATCTTATTTCTTCATAATTATGGCTGTGCAAAAGTCAGCACGTGCAGGTGTTCCCACGAACCCGATGCATCGCCATAGTAGTAACTGGTGCCGGGAGAGTTGTATCCCGTGGAAAACCAGATCTCGACTGTATGTGGTCCTGCATCCAGATCAACAAATGTTTCACCGTGCAGGGTGCCAAAGTTGGATTGAGTCACTGCCAATTCTCTGACCAAACAATTCCCATCCACAACAATGCAGGCATCGGACCTGCCGCCGTGAACCGAATGGGAAACCAGCCCCTGGTGCATAATCCAGGCGGTACAGTCCACCTCACAGGTAAAAGTGATTGACTCGCCAGTTGGAATCAGTGTAACCGTTGAGTTGGACACCGTCTCCGGATTGAAGTCATCATACCGAGTGGGGGCAAAATGGCGGGATTGAACGGAAGCATCTGCAACCGCAAGTGCCAGGTCAGCCACATTTGCCTTCAATGCCACCGGCACGCCGCCAACGGGCTGGCGGGGGGCAAGCTCGGCATCACCACCCACCTGCACTCCCAGGTAAAGCTGCGGGGTTTCCCATACCTCTGCGGGAAGGGGCGTGAAACTCCCAAGATTGACGTTGAACAGTCCCTGTGTCACAGGAACCCCATTCTCGCCTTGGTGGGTCTCCTCCCACATGGGTGTTCCGCCGGATGGGACTGCATAGAGGCGAAACACCATGTCTATCATGCCATTCAATGGATTGCCGGTTGTATCTGTCAACGTTCCCTGGTAGGGAAGAAAGCCGGGTACCAGGGTTTGTGTTGCCGGTGCAGCCTGTGCCCGCTGTGCAAAAATAATGGAAGCAACAATCAGAATTGTGACCAGGTTTAATCCCACCTGGATCACAATGGGGGCGGAAATCCGTTTTTTCATCTTATCCTCTGCTGCGTTGGAATGGTTCGGTGGGGATTGATATCTTTCCCACCTGTTGGATATATATTCATCCCATTATGGTCTGGTTTTTACGGGAATACCAGTGTGGGATGTCTTATCATTACCGGACAAAATACAAAAAGGCGGTATTCCCAACCGCCCAGGTCACATCCACCACCTCAATTTATTCTTTTTACCGTTACTCCACAGCCAACACCAGGTTAAGCTGCCAGCCGTTGCCCTCGTCCAACACAAGCGGGTACCCGGCGATCAGGTCATCGCCCTGGATCTCCCAGGATTCGCCGCTATCCGTATTCGTCAGGCGATAGGTGCTGCCCGGATCCACGGTAAACCATTCCGGCAGGCTGTTCACCCGCGGGTAGTTTTCCGGCAGATTCCAGAAGGCTGCGTGGCGGGCAGAATCCAGGCGCAAGTTTCCCTGCCAGTCCCGGCTGGCTGCCAGGTGCAGATACAAATCCCCACTGGAGCGATCCAGTTCGGCACCCAGGCGGGTATCCTCCCGCCAGGAATCCAGGCTGGCGCCCTGTGTTTTCCAGAGCGCATAAAGCAGCGAAGTGCGGATGAAATTCCCATCCAGGTGGAACTGCTCCACAAAACCGTCCGGCTGCTGCTTGAGGAACATTACTTCAATTTCATCATCCACCCACTGCCGACCGGCGGGCAGGTCCTTGAAGGCAAGCATATACAGCATCGACTCGATGGAATCAGCATAGCCATCGGCTTGAGGTCCAAACTCCCAGCCGATGGATTTCTGCATACTGACCGCAGACATCATTTCCAGGATGGCGCTGGTATAGCGGTCCTCCTGGTTAGCCAGGTCAAACGCCAGCATCCCCCCCAGGTTGTACCCCCAGGAATCCAGGGGCTCCAGCATATACGGCTCCATCGTAACGGTATCCACACCCCGGTACCACAGTCCTTCCGGAGTGCGCCCGGTCACCAGCAGGCGGTCAAAAAATGCCTGGATGAGTAACCGGTCCTCCTCAGCAGCGGGCAACCCCAGCGACTTTACAAGAAAGTAATACTCCCCCAACCCGGCAATGATCTCTCCGCCATGGTCCATCAGGTTAAAAGACATGAGATTGGGGTCCGCTCCCGGGCGGAAGCGGGGATCCTCCGGCAGTGGGATATTATTGGAAAAATCCCAGTAATTGGTCAGGAATCCATCATATACCGGCAGCACCTGGTGAAGGTATGCCTGTGCCACCGTATGTGCCATCTCCAGGTAGGCTTCCTTTCCCGTCAGCCAATAAAGCCGGGTGAGCGCCTGGAGCAGGTTGCCGTTAATCTCCGCACTGTTGGCAGGAATGGCGCCAAAGTTTGTCTGCACGTCTGCCAGCCGCAGTACTGCAGCCAGGTTTTCCTCCAGGCGGGGCAGCCAGGGACCTTCCCCAAGCCATTCGGTCAATGCCAGCAATCCGTCCCGGTCATACTCGTTCACTGCAGCTTCAATGAGAATATCCTTCTCCTTGACAATAATTTCCCCGGATTGCAGGTCAATGGTGCATGGCAGCGACCCGCAAACCTCGCGCTCATACAGGATTCCTTCCACCCAGGAGGATTCGTTTGCCGGGTCCAGGTAGTGGCTGGCAGCCACCAGCCAGGGATACAGGTTGCCGCCGGAAATTCCCGGATCCCATATCTGGTGCCAGCGGGAGGTGGAATAGGGCACCAGCCCGCCGTGATCATAATAACGCAGACCTTCCCAGGCATTCAGGGCGTTCCAGGCGTGCAGAAACGCCTCCTGGCTCAGGTCTGCATCCAGTTCGGCAGCCGCGCGGAGGTCTCCCTGTTCCAGCGCATCATAAAGCCGGGTCACCAACGCCCTTCGTTCCGTCTGCCGGTCTGCGGGAGCATTTGGATAGGTATACCGGGGCAGGGTCGGCTCCAGC